>JAZNEH010000201.1:0-9249 GCA_045588515.1 Eubacteriales bacterium | reverse complement strand
CTTCTTTCGTTTTTGAAAACATCGCCCGAAGGGCGATATTTTTTCACAAGGCGGAAGAGCCATCGTCGCAAGACGGTGGCTTCTTTCGGTATATGTGGGTATTTTTCTTGACTAGATATTAAAATAGGGATATAATATTATAAATATATCTTTGGAGGATATCATTATGGATATTTTAGATCAAATTACGCTGGAAGCCAAAAAGGCCAGCGATTTTCTTGTTGACAAAGCGACTAAGGCAAAGGACTACACGGTTGCATCCTGGAATGTGGCAGAACTGCGCAATAAGATCGATCTTTTATATAAAAAGATCGGAAAAGCCGTTTATGCCGCCCATACCACCGAAGCCGATACCGCCGAAGAAATCAATCAGTATATCGAAGAGATCGCCGCTTTGAAAGAGGCAATGCAAGAAAAAGAAGAAACCAAGCAAGCGATTCGAAATCAAAAAACCTGCCCCGCTTGCGGCAAGGGCGTGGGCAAAGATCATTCCTTCTGCCCCCATTGCGGAAACGAAGTAAAATAAGCGGAGGACTCTGTTTTGTCTAAAGTACAAAAAAATTTTTTAAGCGGAGCATTGATTCTGAGCGTTTCCAATGTTCTGGTGAAGATCATCGGCGCTATTTATAAAATTCCGCTTTCCAATTTGGTTGATACCGTTGGAATGAACTATTATAACGATGCCTATCAATTTTATTCCCTGCTCTACGTTCTTTCCACCGCCGGGGTTCCCATTGCGGTTGCAAAATTAGTGAGCGAATCGTTGGTTCAAAAGCGATTAGAAGAGCCCAAGAAAATTTTGAAGTTATCCGGCATTATCTTTGCCATCATCGGGTTTATCCTGATGACGGCTATGATCGTTTTCATTGAACCCCTAAACCGGTTGCTCCAAAATGAAACCACCAACTATTGCCTGGCGATCATTGCGCCCTCTATTTTTCTGGTTGCGGTTTCTTCCACCATCAAAGGCTATTTCCAAGGCTATAAATGTATGACGCCTTCGGCGATCTACCAAGTGATCGAGGCCGCATTTAAATTAGTGGGATTAGGCGTGGTTGGCGTTATGGTGCTGCGCGGCATCACCGACCCTATGATCCTGGCCTGCGGCGGAATCTTAGGGGTAACCTTCGGTGCCTTCGCCTCTGCTATCTTTATGCTGATTCGCTATTTGCGGGAAAATGAACTGGGAGCTGATATTCAAAATTCACTCCCCTCTCGCCCCACTAAAAATCTGATTTCAATCATTGTTACACTGGCTATTCCCGTTTCCTTGAGCAACGCCGTTATGAGCGTCACTTCCACCTTAGATATGATCTTGGTGAAATGGAATTTGAGCGAATACGGTTTAAATAACGAGGAAGTGATGGCAACTTACGGCGCTTATGTGGGCTCCACCTCTTCCCTTTTCAATTTGGTGCCGGCCTTAACCATTTCAGTGGGAATCGCTGTATTGCCCTTCTTAACCAGTGCTTTTGCCGCCGGCAAAAAAGAAGAGGCTTATAGCAACATCCGCTCCTCCGCCAAGGTAGTTTCCTTAATTGCAATGCCCTGTGCTTTGGGAATGAGCGTTATGAGCGAACCTATTGTAAAATTACTCTTCAAGAGCAGTTATTGGCCGGTTGGGATCCCCACTTTGCGGGCCTTGGCCATCTCCACCTTTTTCGTTTCCTTCGTTTCCCTCTCCGGCATCTTTTTACAATCCGTTGGCAAAGTAAAAACCTCTTTGATGACAATGGGAATCGGAGCAGTGGTGAAACTAACTGTAAACATTCTGGCTGTTCGGAACATCGGCATTATGGGCGCCCCTATCGGAACATTTTGCTGTTACGGAAGCATTACCCTTTTGAACATCTATTTTATTTATCGGTTTATGGGCTTTAAATTCCCTGTTTTTTCCACTTTTTTAAAACCGCTGGTTTGCAGTATTATTTGCTGCGCCGGCGCCTATGGAACCTGGTGGTTACTGATTAAAGCCGGGCTTTCTATGAAATTAGCTCTATTCCCGGCGGTTGCCGTTGCGGCAGGAATCTATGTTGCGCTGGTTCTTTTATTGAAAGTTTTAAACCAAGAGGATATGCTGTTTATTCCCAAAGGCCAAAAACTGGGGGCCTTTTTGGCCCGGAAGGGTTGGCTCCATGAATAAAGACGCCTTTAAAAATCAGCCCCATTATTCCTATGAAGATCTGTTAGAATTGATTGAACTACTGCGAAGCCCAGAAGGATGTCCTTGGGATTCAGTTCAAACGCATGCCTCCGTTCGGCGGGGCGTGATCGAAGAAGCCTATGAAGTGGCAGAAGCCATTGACCGGCAAGACCCCAAAATGATGACCGAAGAATTGGGCGATCTTTTAATGCAGGTTCTTTTTCACGCCAGCATTGGTTCCGAAAATAAGGAATTCACTTTAGAGGATATCTATGATCGGATCTGCCGGAAACTGATCTTCCGGCATCCTCATCTTTTTGGCGATGCGATAGATGCTTCCGGCTCCACCGAGGAAGGTTGGCAACGGCTAAAACGTATGGAAAAAGGGCAAACCACCCTGAAAGAAGATCTGGAAGGCATCGCCCGCACCCTGCCGGAATTAACTCGGGCTGAGAAAATTGCAGGAAAAGTATACGGAAAAGAAGACCCCACCCCTCTTTATAAAAAACTGACGGAGCAGATCCGATTTTTAGAAAGTTCCCCTCAAAAAGAAGAGGCGTTGGGCGAAGTTCTTTTCACAATTGCACGTCTTTCTAAATCTCTTTCTATTGACCCGGAGGCAACTATTGGTGCAAAAAATCAAAAAATTATCGAAAATTCCTAATTTTTTGCAACATTTTTTCAAAAAACACTTGCAAATCAAAAATAAATGAGGCATAATTATATACGTAAATATCACCCGCTCTAATCGGTGAGTGACGTTAATAAAATTTGGAGGAATTCAAAATGAACAAAGCAGAATTGATCGCTGCCGTTGCAGCAAAAGCAAATGTATCTCAGAAAGAAGCCGGCGCAGTTGTTGCCGCAGTTTTGGATGAAATTAAGGATGCCCTGAAGAAGGGTGACAAAGTTCAGTTGGTTGGCTTCGGTTCTTTCGAAGTTCGCGCTAAGGCTGCCCGCAAGGGTAAGAACCCCAGAACTGGCGAAGAAATCACCATCGCTGCTTCCAAGGCTCCTGCTTTCAAGGCCGGCAAGGCTTTCAAAGATTATATCGCCTAAGTTTATAACGAAAGCCGATGCTTTGCATCGGCTTTTTGTTTATTAAGGAGTTTTTATGCGTATTGATAAGTATTTAAAAGTCAGCCGGCTGATCAAGCGGCGCACTGTTGCCACCGAAGCCTGCAACAGCGGGCGGATCACTGTGAACGATAAGATCGCAAAAGCCTCAACCGATGTAAAGGAAGGCGATGTGATCTGCATTCGGTTCGGCGAAAAACAAACCAAGGTACGGGTTTTAAAAATCGTGGAATTCATCAAAGCCGATGAAGCGGAAACGATGTTTGAAAGTGTCGATTAAAAAGAGCTGTTTGGAAAAATTCCAAACAGCTCTTTTTCAAATTTTATCTTTCAAGTGAAAATGATCCATAGTAAATGCCAATATAACAAATAGCCCACTACTGAAAATCCATTGAATCAAATTTCCCCATACTCCGGCGATCGGGGCCATAAAATTGCCGGTAATCACGCCTTCGTAAAGATAATACCCGCCGATGCAAAGACCCCCGGCCGGCAAAAGCGCCAGGCAATTCCGAACAGATAACAGTTGTTTGTTTTGCCGGGCAAAGAACAAAACGGTGAGCCCCTTGATCAAAACAGAGGCCGGCGCCCATAGAGCATAGCCGGTTAAACAATCCGCCAGCAGAGCCCCGGCAGAGCCCACAAAAATCCCATATGGCAACGGCAACAAGCAGGCCGCCAAAAAGATAAAACCATCCCCAATATGAGTATAACCCGTATGAACCGGGATATGAAGATAGGCAGTAAACACAAACACCAAGGCTGTTAAAATGCCAGCCAAGCACATATTTTTGATTCGTTTGTTATTCATTATAATTCTCCCAAAAACGCCTCAAAGCATATTCCATCCGGAGCCGGAAGATCCAGTTCCAAAGTTTTTCTTAAAGCCTTTGCAATAAATTCAGAAGCATGGCGCACCGAGGTTTCCAAATCCATTCCATTCACGGCATCACCGGCAATCACCGAAGAAAATACATCACCGGTTCCTGCACGGCAGGGCCCCACCTTATGGGAAGGAACCACAACGGGCTTTTTTCCCTGTTCATAAATAAAGTTTTCCAGATCCTCGGCCCGTTCCCAGCCGGAGATCACTATTTTCTTCGGCCCCATTTCTGCCAGTTTTTCACAAAGAATTCGTAATTCCGGCTCCTGCATCGCAGGATCATAGGGCGTGTGAGTCAGGATGCACGCCTCTGTTAAATTAGGAGTTAAAATATCAGCGTAGGGCAAAAGATGGCTCATCTGTTCTGCTAATTTCGGAGAATAGCCATCGTATAGTTTTCCATCATCACCCATTACAGGATCCACCACAATGACTGTTTCAGGCCCTTTAAAATCATCAAAGAACTCTTTTACGATCCCAATCTGCTCTGGGGAGCCCAAAAAACCGCTTAAAATCCCATTGAACTCCAGATTCAATTTCTTCCACTCTGCAATATAAGGAGTCATATGTACGGTAAAATCCGTTCGATAATGATGCTCATAGCCGGTATGATTGGAAAAAATCGCTGTTGGCAACGGGCAACATTGAATTTTCAAAGCCGAAATAATGGGCAAGGAAACCGCCAAAGAACATCGGCCGAACCCGCTGAAATCATTGATAACGGCAATCTTTTTTTGTTGATCTCTAACCATTGGTACTCCTCCTTTCTAAAAACACGAAGGCCATACTGATTTACAGAATGGTCTTCATTGCAATATTTTAACAACTTTAAATCATTAATACTCCGTATAAGGAGGCCGATCTGTAAGTGGTTTATAGGTTTCGGGATCCACTACCAACCAGGCATTGGGCAAGAATCGCATGCCATCAGAATCGGAGCCGCTGGGGTTATTCAAAACGCCACCACGCTCTGTGTAATAAAGAACGGTGGAAGATCCGCCATCCAGGTTTGCCGCATTATATGCTTCTTCCTCGATCAACACATCTTGCAACTGTTTCAGCGTTGCGCCGACAGAGGCTAAAGAACGGCCGTCAATTACAACGAACAAAACCGTACCGTCGCGGCGTTGGCCGATTGCGGTGCGAGGGGCGACGCCCCATCCGCCGTTGCCGGAAATATCTGCCGGCACGCCATTAATAATCAAGAAGGGGCGGAATTCCACCGCATCCCGCAGGTTCAAAGCCTCAATTTCACTGGATTTATAGCGGCCCAGCACCAAAACATCATCTTCATTAAAGCCAACAATATTGGCAATGCCGCCGGTTTCTTTCTGCAGGGTAACGCCGTCTACAACCACCATACCGATGGCCTTACCGCCGTTGCCCCAGCCATTTGCATCGCCGAATCCGCCGGCATTGATTCCAGCCACGGCATTATAATCTTCAATCAGCCGAGGAATTTTTTGGCCTTTGGTTCCATAGTTTTCCGGAATTCCCAATCGCACCCAAGCGGGATTGGAAATCTCCATCACGAACCCACTATAGCCGCTCCCGGAGATCCGCTTTACTTTGATCTCGTTGGCGTTGGGATCCAATTTATTTTTATTATGCGAAATATCATTGGCGTTTGTAAGATCATTAAGGTCGGTAACTTTATTCTTTTCCATTACCGCATCAATAGTTTCCTGATCGTAAAAGGTATAAGCATAGTATTTATGGGAAAGAGTTGTCATTGCAGAAGTAATCAGCAACTCCCGAAAGAAACTGATCGGACCATATAGCAAAAAGGCGCCAACCAATGTGCAAACCGTTAAGGTTGCCACCAGACTGATAACGTATTTCCCCCACGCTCTCCGGCAGGAACTTCTGAACCAATTGCCGAAACGCAAGAAGATATTCGGTTTTTTCAAACGCCGGGATCTTCCGCCCCGGTATCTTGATCCATTTCTCAATTCATTCACCTATCATAAAAAAATTGTACCCTACAATTATAATAGTATCCCATTTAGATGTCAATTAATTTCAAAAATAATTTGAAAAAAATTCATTTTTTACTTTACAAACCTAAAATCCTATGATATACTATCATTCGTCGTTGGGATATAGCCAAGTTGGTAAGGCAATGGATTCTGACTCCATCATTCCGCAGGTTCGAGTCCTGCTATCCCAGCCAGAGCGGTCGCACCCCAGAAGGTGCGGCCGCTTTTTTTATTTTTTTGCAACCATCGTCATTTATTTGGGTGCTATAGTAGTGAAAAGGCCCTTTTCAAAGGAGGATGATCTATGAATGACAGCCAAATCATTTCATTATTCTGGAGCCGAAACGAAGATGCACTACGAGAAACTTCAGATAAATACGGAAAATATTGCTATTCCATTGCTTATCGCATCTTAGGTGATGACCGGGATGCCGAAGAATGTGTGAACGACAGTTACCTGAATCTTTGGAACTCGATTCCACCCCACCAACCGGCTCGATTAGCGCCTTTTTTAGGCAAAATAACAAGATTTTTGGCATTAAAAAAGCAACGTTCCAATCGAACTCAAAAGCGTGGTGGGAAACAATTTTTAATGGCATATGATGAATTAGAAGAATGTCTTCCCGGGAAAGAAGATCCGGCCGAGCAGTTGCAGATGCAGGAATTAGCAGAAACTATTGACCGATTTTTAGATCGTTTATCGGAAGATGAACAGCGATGCTTTATCAGCCGCTATTGGTTTTTCGATTCCATTGCTGAAATTTCTCAAAAAACCGGCTTTACTCAAAGCAAGATAAAATCCATCCTCTTTCGCACCCGAAAGCAACTACAGAACCATTTAAAGAAAGAAGGTTATTTAAATGAATAGAGATCAATTAATTGAGGCTATTGGAATGATCGATCCCCAAAAAATCGCCAATGCCAATGTAACAAACAAACGCAATCATATGATACGAATTCGACGGATTATTGCATTGGCGGCAACCTTTATATTATGTTTTTTATTGAGTATTCAAGTGTTGGCCACAGGGCCATTATATCCAATGGCCTATGCTCTGTCCCCCGCCTTAACGCAAGCATTAAAACCGGTCAAGCGCTCCTGCGAAGATAACGGGATCCGAATGGAAGTGGTAAAAGCGGCGGTTTATGAAAATGAGATCGCAGTATATCTGACCCTGCAAGATCTGACCGACCAAGGAAGAATTGATGGTTCCACCGATCTCTTCGACAGTTACCGCATCAACCGTCCCTTTGATTCCACTGCCTCCTGCTGTCGATTAAGTTTTGATGAAACCACCGGTATTGCTACTTTTTTAATCACCATCAGTCAATGGGGCGAACAAAAAATCGGCGGTAAAAAGATCACCTTCTCCCTGCGGGAATTTTTAAGTAAGAAAACCTATTTTGAGGGAGAATTAACCGATATTGATCTCGCCGAATTAAAAGAAGCAACCGAAACCCAAAAAATAGATGGACTGCGAGGTGGCGGCGGAATCGATTTCAAAACGTTATATGAAAACCAACATAAAATCGATTATTTGGTTCCTTTGGAAAACGGACTCCTGAAACCCACAGAGGGCGTAACGATTACCAACGCAGGATTTGTTGGCGGTAAACTTCACGTTCAATTGCATTTCGACGATATCCTTCACTATAACAATCACGGGTATGTGGAATTGATCGACCGGAACGGAAACATCGCAAAATACCACCATCTTTCTTTTTGGGATAAAGAACACAACGGCGCTTATGACGAATTGATCTTTGAAATCGGCCCGGATGAGATCGAAAACTACCACATGTACGGACATTTTGTGACCTGCCAAAGCAACACAAAAGGAAATTGGCAGGTCACCTTCCCTATCAAATAATCAACACCCCTTGAGCCATCGACCCGACTCAAGGGGTATCATCATCCCCTTTTCTTGACTTTCTTCCAATGTTATGATATCATCATTGTATGATGTCATACAATATTGTTTAGACATTGAAAAGATGAGCGATGGATATACGTAATGTTGGATGTTGGATGTTAATGTTGGATGATAAATGCTTAAAGTATGATTAATAATCCTAACCAAACGATCATAAGGTTTTGAGAGGAATTTATGTTATGAAAACTGCAAAAAGGCCCTCGACGTTAGAGTACGTGGCGGAGTTTATTCAAAAGGATTTGAAAAGCAAGAAATATCAGATCGGCTCAAAATATCTGACCGAGCGGGAATTATGCGAAAAATTGAATGTTAGCCGAACCACCGTTCGGGAAGCGCTGCGGATGGTTCAAGTGATGGGTCATTTAGAGCTACGACCGGGGAAGGGCGCATTTGTGTGCCAGCCTTCCATCAACGAGCCGGTTCGTTGGATTACCCTTTCCAAAGGGGATCTTTTGGAACTGGCTGAAGTACGAACCGGTTTAGAGCCTTTAGCCGCCCGGATGGCAGCCCGGCGTGGAACTGAAGATGATCTTTGCATGATTTTAGGGACGATGGCGCTTTTTGAGCGTGCTTGCAAAAATGGCAACACCGTTGCCATGGCCGAAGCGGATGATCGGTTTCATACGGCAATTGCATCCGCTTCCCATAATGAAACTTTAATGGCCCTCTGCCGCACGATGAATGAAGGTTTGATCGATTGCAGAACCGGCCTTTTTGCAATTCCCGGAAATGGAGATGCCGCCATTCAGGAGCATCAGGCAATTGCAAATGCCCTATCTACCCATCAGGAAGAAGTGGCTTTTTCGGCAATGACGAATCATTTAGAAAATGTGAAATACAGCATCATTGAAATTGCAGGCGAAAGAAAATGAGTCAAATTTAGAATCTGTCTCTCCCCTTCCCCGCCTTATCGATTTCGTTAAATTGTTCTCGTCGGCAATTGGGGGTCCCGACAAGACCGTGTTTTATTGGGGCAGAAGGAAAAAGAAAGAATGGAGCGGATTTTGCGGCAAGTAAAAGAAGGGGATTTTCTTTTTTTACGCACAACAGAGAGTGTTTTGACGAAATCGGCCCTCTTTTTTGTTCGTCTCCCAGCGTGTCAAAAATAAAAATAGAGTTTTTTGACACGCTGAAAAAGCACTTGCTCCTCAAGAGCAAGTGCTTTTTCTCAGACTGTCAAAAAACCACCGTTTTCAGGAAGCGAAAACAGTGGTTTTTCTGTATATAGGGACA
>JAZNEH010000200.1:0-5321 GCA_045588515.1 Eubacteriales bacterium | reverse complement strand
CCATTGGCGAAGGTTGCCCGGCGGTCACGCTTTTTCCGATGGCGCTTATGAAGCCTCTGATGAAAGCATAAAGCAATTGTTAAATCTGGTCAATGAAGCAAGAAAGGAAGCATTGAAATGAAAAAGTTGAAAATTGCCATTATCGGCCAAGGCCGGAGCGGCCGGGATATCCACGGTAAATTCTTTCAGAGCGAGGCCAATACGAAATTTGACGTTGTTGCCATTGTTGATGCTTTGCCGGAACGACGGGAGCGAGCCAAAAAAGAATTTGGATGCGACGTTTATGCCGATTACAAAGAACTTTTCAACCGCACCGATCTGGATCTGGTAGTGAACAGCAGTTTTTCCCATCAGCATGCGTCCATTACCAAAGATCTGTTAGAGCACGGCTTTAACGTGGTTTGCGAGAAACCCTTTGCCCCTAACTTTGAAGAAGGGGCCCGGGTAGTGCTGGCCGCTGAAAAAAGCGGAAAGATGCTGAATATCTTCCAACAATCCCGTTTTGCACCCTATTACCGCAAGATCCGGGAAATCCTTGCCGGCGGTGTTTTAGGCACACCTATTCAGATCGCCATCAGTTTTTCCGGCTATGCCCGCCGTTGGGACTGGCAGACCTCCTTGGTATACGGCGGCGGCAACGTGCGGAACACCGGCCCCCATCCTTTGGATCAGGCGCTGGATCTTCTGGACTTTGATGAAAATATCCGGGTAACCTCCCGGCTGGCCACCGTCAATACTTCCGGAGATGCAGAAGATTATGCAAAAATCATTCTGGATTGCCCCGGCAAGCCTTTAATTGACGTTGAAATCTCCAGTTGCGACAGTTTCATTCCCTACACCTACCGCATTTCCTGCAGCAACGGTTGTCTGACCGCCACTATGAAGGAAATTAAGTTTAAATATTTTGACCCCGCAGAACATCCTAAAAAGCCCCAGGATCTGGCGCCCCTTTGCAATGATGACGGCACTCCCGCCTATTGCAAAGAGAAACTGAACTGGAAAGAAGAAACCGTTTCATTGCAAGGTTCCGCCTTTGCAGGGAGCATTGCCACCACGGAGCGGTTGCTCCAAAGTTGTATCCAAGCCGGCTTGCCCTTGGAGGACGTGGTCTATATGATGACCGCCACCCCCGCCAAGGTTATGGGGCTCACCGGCAAAGGGCGGATCGCCCCGGGATATGATGCCCAATTCACCGTATTTAACAAAGAATATCAGGTGATTGCGCTTTAATCCGAATAGCGTTCCAGCATCCTGCGGGCATATTCCCGCGGGGTGCTTTTCATTTTACGTTTAAAAGCATAACTGAAATAGGATTGGGAGGAAAAGCCACATTCATAGGCGATCTCCGTAAGGGTATAATCGGTGGTGGTCAGCAGGTTGGCGGCCTTTTTGATCCGTTGTTCTTCCACGTAGACCCGCAGAGTCTGGCCGGTGGAGGCTTTAAAGCAATGGTGAAAATGGGCGGGGCTGAAGCCCGCAAAATCCGCCAAGGCCTCCAAAGAGAGATCGCCGGTAAGATTTTCCTTGATATACCGGATCACGGCAGAGATCATCTCTTCGTGGTTATGTTTGATTTTATCATAGGAGTTTCGTTTGCGGGCGGTCAACACCAAGGAATGAATCAGTTCCAGCAGGATCCCCTGCACCATCAGTTCATCGGTTTCCAGCCCGGTTTCATACCACAGGCAAAGGCGACGGAACAGGGCTTGATAATGATCGTGGTCGTCGATATACACGTAGTCCGGCAGTTCCATCAGCAGTTCATATAAAGGGCCTTTCCGCAGAAGCATATGGATATACTGGCACCGATAGGGTACCTTGGTATGGCGGCTTTGCCCCGGCTTGGCGCAGATGATTAAAGTGGGTTCGATCTCCTCTTTCCGTTGGTTGATATAGGAAATACCCCCTTTTTCTAAAGGGAGTTCCAATTCAAACATCGTGGTCTTTCGGGAACGGGTAACGGGGCGATCCTTTACGGCAACGCGGGAGTCATAAAGACCAACGGCAACAATCTCAGGCAAAGTGATTTTCATAAAATCCTCAAAAATCATAAGATTTCGAATAAATTAAGCAAGATTACGATAGATATTCGATAATATTTATTATAAAATGGAATCATATGAATGTCAATACGGAGGTTCACCATATGCTGAACATATCACTTCCCTATTTTTGTGAAAAAGACTTTACCCTTCATCAAACCAGCGAGACTTGCAACGTGCTTTTGGTAAATAATGCCCCGGAGCAGGATTTTGAACGTTACTGCAACCTGTTCCGTGAACGGGGAGGCAACGTGCAAGAAGAATATGCCTGCGCCGCCAATCGGTTTGCGGCGATTTTTGACGGTAAAGACGCCGTTTTTATCAATTATTTCCGTCATACAAAGGAGTTACAGATCGTAACCGAGCGGGACAGCGCTTATTTTTCCTTCCGGGACGAAGGTGGTGCGGCGAGCCTTCCTCCGCAGGTAACGCAGCTGCACCTGAAGGATTTTGGGATGTGTTACATTATCCATCTGCCCGACGGAAGATTCATCCTGATGGATGGCGGACGAAATTTTACGGAGGATGCGGATCGGTTGTTTGCCTTCTTGCAAGAGCATTCCAACGGCAGTAAGCCCCGAATCGCCGCCTGGATCATGACCCACCCCCATTCCGACCATTTCTACTGCTTCTTCGCCTTTATGGAACGATACGCAAACGAGGTGGAAATTGAAAGTTTCTTCTTTAATTTTCCCGAATACGATGATCTGGAGCATTATCCCAAATTAAAATTTGAACCCGACGAACAAAAGCGGGCTCCGTTTTATCATATACCGAAATTCTATGAAATCGTAAAATCGACCGGCGCAGTGATTTACTGCCCCCACACCGGTCAGCGGTATCAAATCGGAGACGCCCGATTTACGGTACTGGCCACCATTGACGATACAATTCACTGCACGAACAACATTAACGCCACTTCCCTGATCTTTATGATGGAGTTAGGCGGTCAGCGGATCCTTTGGGCCGCCGACGGCGCTTTTGGCCATGCGCGCTTGCCGGAGCGTTATCGGGAGGAGCTGAAGGCTGATATTTTGCAGGTTCCTCATCACGGGTTTGGCAGCGGCCCCTGGGAGAAGGAGGCAGAGGGATATGAATACGTTCAGCCCCCGGTTTGCCTGCTGTCTGCTACGGACTACAGCGCTTATTACCGTTTTGGCCCCCATAAATGGGGCACACGATATTTAATGACACGGATGAACGTTCAGGAGATGATCACCGGGGATACCACCCGCACCCTGACCCTGCCCTATTTCCCTGCCAAGCACGGGGCGGAAGATCTGGCCGAAAAGTTCCGGGTGGGAGAAGCCGCCTGCGGCGCAAGAGCCTGGGTCTTTATAGGGCTGAATACCGCAGAGCCTGAGGATCTGGCGTTCACAATTCTGAACATGACCCAAAAAACGCCGGAGGTACGGATGGAACTGTTTTTTGACAGTCAGGCAAAAAACCTGATCGGAATCCAACCCACCGTCGGCCGCTATTCTCTGACAGAGGTTTGCCTGAGCGATCTAGCTGAATTGCCGGAGGGCGAGGTCTTTGCATTGCGGATCTCAAGCGACGTGCCCCTTGTTGCGTCCAATAAAAACCATAAAGAAGCCTATCATTCTTAAAGGGGATGCAAAAATGAAAGGATTGGATATTTATACCCATGAAGAAGAAGGCTACAAAGCCAAGTTGGATTTTGAAAGCTGGCGGATCGCCTTTATCAATTATGCAGAACGGTTTGACCGCAACAATCTGAAGAAGGTGGAGCGGCATCTTCTGACCGACGAGGCTTTCATTCTGTTGAAGGGTGAAGGCGGTTTATTCATCGGTGAAGAGGCGGAGGAAGTGGTGATGGAGCCCCATAAGATCTATAACGTAACCAAGGGCACCTGGCACCACACCTGGGTCAGCAAGGACGGCCAGATCCTGATCGTTGAAAACAGCAACACCAGCAAGGATAATTCGGAATCCAAGGAGGTCAAAAGATGAAGATCACTTGGTTAGGGCAGGCAGGGCTTTTAATGGAAAAAGGCAACTTTAAAGTGATGATCGATCCCTACCTTTCCAACAGCGTTATTAAGGTAAATCCCCGCAATTGGCGGCGGGTACCGGTGAAGGAAGAATTATTTGAGATCAAGCCGGATCTGATGATCTTTACCCACAATCATTTAGATCACTACGACCCGGAAACTGCGCCCCGGTTCATCGGCCCGGACACCGATCTCACCGTTCTGGCCCCCACCTCTGTCTGGACCGAGGTGAAAAAACTGGGCGGGGTGAACAACTACGTCCAATTCAACCGCCACACCGAATGGAGCCAGGGAGGCCTTAGGTTTAAGGCCGTTCTGGCCGCCCACAGCGACCCCACCCCCATCGGTGTCATCATCGAGGATGGGGACAAAAAATACTACGTCACCGGGGATACCCTTTATAACACCGATATTTTTGAAGATCTTCCTGAGGATATCTACGCAGTCTTTTTGCCGGTGAACGGTGTGGGCTGTAATATGAATATGGAAGACGGCAAGCGCTTTTGTGAAAAGATCAAGCCCCAAGTGGCTGTTCCCTATCATTGCGGGATGTTCGACGAAAAGGATCTGAACGAATTCGGCTTTGAGCCCAAGGTGGTGCCGGAACTTTATAAGGAGATCAAATTATGAAGGTAACGGATATTAAAACCTTTGTAGTAGATTGCTTTCGCACCAATTGGGTGTTTGTGAAGGTCTATACCGACGAGGGGATCGACGGAGTAGGCGAAGCAACCCTGGAATACAAGGAAAAGGCTCTGTTGGGGGCGGTGGAGCACATCAAGGAATACCTGGTGGGCCAGGATCCCCGGCAGATCGAAAAGCATTGGCACGCCATTTATCGGGATGCCTATTGGCGGGGCGGCCCTGTTCTGATGAGTGCCCTTTCCGCTGTTGAAATGGCTCTTTGGGATATTTTGGGCAAAAGTCTGAACGTACCCGTTTATCAGTTGTTAGGCGGAAAGATCCACGAAAAAGTGCGGATCTACGTAAACGGCTGGTTCGCCGGGGCCAAAGAGCCGGAGGAGTTCGGCCAAAAAGCAAAAATTGCCGTGGAACGGGGCGTTACCGCGATGAAGTGGGATCCCTTTGGCAAGAATTATCTGAATATTTCCAATGCTGAACTGCACAAGGCTTTGCGTTGCGTGGAGGCGGTGCGGGAGGCCGTTGGGGATCAAGTAGATCTATTGATCGAGGGGCACGGACGGTTCAACGTGCCCACCGGCATCAAGATCGCCAAGGAACTGGAGCAGTTCAAGCCCATGTG
>JAZNEH010000199.1:0-4229 GCA_045588515.1 Eubacteriales bacterium | reverse complement strand
CCATAACCTCAACAACAGAGCAACGTTCATGAGAGGACATGGTATCTCGCAAGCAATCGATCATATCCAGAGCACAGTTAACACAGGTATCAAAACCAATGGTAACGTCTGTGGAGGAAATATCGTTATCAATGGTGCCGGGAACACCGATGCAAGAAACACCATGTGCAGAAAGATCGCCGGCGCCACGATATGAACCATCGCCACCGATAACAACAATCCCTTCAATTCCATTCTCTTTACAAGTTTTAACGGCTTTTTGAATTCCCTCTTCTGTGCAGAATTCAGGGCTGCGAGCACTCAGTAAAACAGTACCGCCTTTTCTGAGAATACCCGAAACGTCACCGGCTTTCATGGGGATAAAATCGCCTGCCATCAAACCGGCATATCCTCTTCTAACCGCAACAACTTCAATGCCACGTGCCAAAGCGCTCCGCACAACCGCACGCACTGCCGCATTCATGCCAGGAGCGTCGCCGCCGCTGGTTAAAACTGCAATTTTTTTGATCTTAGGTTCCATAATCTATACCTCAACTAAAATTAATAGAATAATAACTTTTGAAATTATACACTATCCAGTTTAAAAAATCAATGCTATTTTACGACAATTTCTGCGTCACCCAACATTTTTTTCAAACTTTCAATCAATTTGGGATGTAAATCAACGCCAAACTTATTTAAAGTCGATACACTCTTCTTCGTATCGCTAAAATAAAGCACACATTCATTTACACCGGGATACTCTTTCAAAAGATTTAAAACCAACTCCATCTCTTTAGAATTTTGAGAAGGAAGTTTAATATAAAGTTTTAATATTTTTTCCAACAGTTCTTTTTGATCGGGATAGCGTAATTCATCCACAAGAATTTTAGTTCCCCGCACTTCATCATTTTGAACTTTCCCGCGAATAAACACAAGGCTCCCCTTCACCAGTTTACTGCGCCATTTGGCAAAAGGACCCGGGAACAAAATCCCCTCTATAGTGCCCGAATGATCCGTGAGAGATAGATAGCCCATCTCTTTTCCGCTCTTCGTTTTAACAGATCGGAAAGAATCCATTTGAACAAAGACCCAGATCTCCTTGCCGTCTGCAATATCTTTTCCAAGAGAAACGATAGAAGTGATATCCTTTCTGGTATAGATATGCTTATAGGGATCAAAGGGATTTTCCGATAAATGAATCCCCAACATCTCTTTTTCAAAGGTCAATTTATCTGTTTTTTCAAACTCCGGCTGCGGATCCTTGAAAAATCTTGGGCCCACATCCACCGACTCTTCCAAAAACGAGAATAGCCCGATCTGCCCTTCAATCTGATCCCGTTTTTCGGCAGAAATGCTATCAAGCAATTGTTCAAAAATCATTGTAAGATGGCGTCGGCTATAACCAAAGCAATCAAAAGCGCCGCCCTTTATCATACTTTCAATGGCGCGGTTATTGATATCAAATCCCGAAACACGGTTGCAAAAATCAACAAAATCCTTATATTCGCCGTTTTTTTCTCGCTCGGTAATGATTTCTTCCACCATCTTCACACCAACATTTTTGATAGCTAATAACCCAAAAATAATGCCATCATCTGTAGCGCAAAAACGGGAAACACTTTTGTTAATGTGGGGCGGCATCACCGAAATCCCCAATCGCTTACATTCTTCAATATATTCGGCCGTTTTCTCTGTAGCGCCAATCACGCTGGTCATTAAAGAGGCGAGATATTCTTTTGTATAGTGGGTCTTTAAATAAGCGGTTTCATAGGCCACTTTTGCATAACAGGTTGCATGGGATTTATTGAAGGCATATTTAGCAAAATCGATCATTTGATCAAAGATAATATTTGCCTCTTTTTCCCCAATACCGTTTCGGATGGCTCCCGGAACAACCACATTCCCCTCATCATCCAAACAGCCGTGCAAGAAGATCTCCCGTTCCTTTTCCATCACATCGGATTTCTTTTTGCTCATGGCCCGGCGAACCAAATCAGCTCTAGCATAAGAATAGCCAGCCAATCTGCGAACAATTTGCATCACCTGTTCCTGATATACGATGCAGCCATTTGTCACCTTTAAAATCGGTTCTAATTCCGGGATCACATAACGTACTTTCTCCGGATGTCTTTTATTATCAACGAACATTGGAATTGAATCCATTGGGCCGGGCCGATATAACGAGATAACCGCAATAATATCCTCAAACTCAGTAGGTTTCAATCTGGCCAAAACCTGACGCATTCCGCCACTTTCCATTTGAAAAATCCCCGTTGTATAACCGCTGGCAAGCGTTTTATAGGTTGAAGGATCATCCAAGGGAACATCCTTCATCGAAAAGTTTGGATCAGTTAATTGAATTTGCTTTTCAGTATCCCGGATAATCGTGAGATTACGTAATCCAAGGAAATCCATTTTGAGTAAGCCCAATTCTTCCAAAGTTGTCATTGTAAACTGGGTAACAAAAGCATCTCCGTTTAGAGAGATGGGAACAAAATCGCTCACTTCTCTTTCGGTAATCACAACGCCGGCCGCATGGGTGGAATTATGCCTTGGAAATCCTTCCAAAAGCAATGATTGATCCAACAGTTGGCGAACGGTTTGATTGGTTTCATAAAGTTCCTTCAAAGCAGGAACCGTATCAATAGCATCTTTTAATGTAATCCCCAAACGGAAGGGAATCATTTTTGCGACTGCATCTACTTCATTATAGGAAATTCCCATCGCTCGCCCAACGTCACGAACAGCCTGCTTGGCTGCCATAGTACCAAAAGTGACAATTTGTGCAACATTATTTTCCCCGTATTTGTTAATCACATAATCAATGACTTGGTTGCGCTTTTCATAGCAAAAGTCGATATCAATATCCGGCATCGTAACACGCTCTGGATTTAAAAAACGTTCAAACAAAAGATCATATGCAATGGGATCAATATCTGTGATTTTTAGGCAATAAGAAACCAGGGATCCTGCTGCGCTTCCACGCCCGGGGCCAACTGGAATATCATGGTTCTTCGCATAGGAAATAAAATCGTTAACGATCAAGAAATAGTCAACATATCCCATATCCCGAATCGTTTTCAGTTCATATTCTAAGCGTTCGCAAAGTTTTTCAGTTTGTTCGGGATAACGATTACTCAATCCTTCATAACAACACTTGCGCAGATAGGAATAACTATCCTCTTCCCCTTCCGGCAACTGAAATTTGGGTAAATGAAATTCACCAAATTCAAAATCATAATTGCAACACTCAGCAATTTTTACAGTATTCTCCATAGCGCCGGGATATTGATGAAATAATTCATCCATCTCATCCCCGCTTTTTAAATAAAACTCATCCGTATTAAAACCAGGCGCATCTTCATCCTCAAGGGTTTTATTCATTTGAATACACATTAAAACCTTTTGAGTATACGCATTCTCTTTCTGAATATAATGCGCATCATTGGTGGCAACCAACGGAATTCCTGTTTCCTCATTGATCCGCATTAAACCCGGTAGTATGATTGCATCTTCTTTATACCCGTGATTTTGAAGTTCCAGATAATAATCCTCTCCAAAGATCTTCTGATAGCGGAGCGCTTCATTTTTAGCCCCTTCAAAATCATCCCGCAACAAACGCTGTTGAACAGACCCGGCAATGCAGCCCGACAGACAAATTAATCCTTCGTGATATTGCTCCAACAACTCAAAATCTGCTCTGGGTTTAAAATAAAACCCCTCGGTAAACCCTTTAGAAACAATTTTCAAAAGATTATGATAGCCAACTTTATTTTTAACCAGTAGTATTAAATGATAGTATTTACTTTCCAGATCATATTGCTTGACCATTCTTCCGTTGGGAGCCATATAGATCTCACAACCAATAATGGGTTTAATTCCTTCTTCCTTACAAGCCTTATAAAAATCAACAGCGCCATAAAGCACGCCGTGGTCTGTGATCGCCAGGGCATACTGACCCAAAGCCTTTGCCCGGGCAACAACGTCTTTAATTCTGCAAGCACCGTCTAAAAGGCTAAATTCTGTATGCAGATGTAAGTGAACGAAATCTTTCATACTTGTTCCTTTAGTTTATTCGCAATTTCAATAATCTTATTAAGTTTACGGCTCAGGCTGGGTTTGCTCATTTTTCCTTCACAAAGACCGGCAAGACCGTTTAAAGTTTCAGTTGGATTGGCCTTGCGCAACTCGGCAACGTAAGCTAAATCATCCGCCAACGCCGCAAGTCCAATTGTCTTTTCAATATG
>JAZNEH010000198.1:0-9847 GCA_045588515.1 Eubacteriales bacterium | reverse complement strand
TTCGTGCAATATGCCTTTGGTTGTTGCTAAAATTAGATTTCAGCGAAGTATTTGATGGTGCGAACCATCTGGCTGGTGTAGGAGTTTTCGTTGTCGTACCAAGAAACGACCTGAACCTGATAGGTGTCATCGTCGATCTTAGCGACCATGGTCTGGGTGGCATCGAACAGAGAACCGTAGGTGATACCAACGATATCGGAAGATACCAGCTGTTCTTCGGTGTAACCGAAGGAAGCGGAAGAAGCAGCCTTCATAGCAGCGTTGATGCCTTCCTTGGTGATGTCCTTACCCTTAACAACGGCAACCAGCAGAGTGGTGGAACCGGTGGGAACAGGAACACGCTGAGCGGAACCGATCAGCTTGCCGTTCAGTTCGGGGATAACCAGACCGATAGCCTTAGCAGCACCGGTGCTGTTGGGAACGATGTTTACAGCGGCAGCGCGAGCACGACGCAGGTCACCCTTTCTGTGGGGGCCGTCCAGAACCATCTGGTCGCCGGTATAAGCATGAACGGTGGTCATGATACCGCTCTGAATGGGAGCGTAATCGTTCAGAGCCTTAGCCATGGGAGCCAGGCAGTTGGTGGTGCAGGAAGCGGCGGAGATGATGGTATCATCAGCCTTCAGGGTCTTTTCGTTTACGGTGTAAACGATGGTGGGCAGATCGTTGCCTGCGGGAGCAGAGATAACAACCTTCTTAGCGCCGGCGGTGATGTGGGCAGAAGCCTTCTCCTTGGAGCAGTAGAAGCCGGTGCACTCCAGAACAACGTCAACACCGATCTCGCCCCAGGGCAGATCAGCAGCGTTCTTCTCAGCATAGATCTTGATGGTCTTGCCGTCTACGGTGATTTCGCCATCACCGGCAACAACTTCGTGACCGTCGTAACGACCCTGAGCGGAATCGTACTTCAGCAGATGAGCCAGCATAGCAGCATCAGTCAGATCGTTGATGGCAACAACTTCGTAGCCTTCAGCACCGAACATCTGACGGAAAGCCAGACGGCCGATTCTGCCGAAACCATTAATAGCAACTTTAACAGACATGGATATATCCTCCTAAAAAAATTATTTACCGCTAAATATTATAGCGGTTTTTACTTTTTTTTACAAGTCTTTTTTTAAGTTTTTCCATATTACAATAAAAAAAGCCGGTTTTTCTCGCTGTTTCGGTTGAAAATTGCCAAATTTGGTGATAGAATGATTCTAAATTAAACGTAAAAGGAGAATAAAAACTCCATTACCGATCGGTTTACAATTATATTTTGTTCGAGCCGATATGGAAGAAGACTTTAAAGGCGCCCTGCAAAAGGTGAAGCATCTGGGCTATGGTGCAGTGGAATTACTCTTGTCACCTTATAGCGGCGGAGAAGTGAAGCAATATATGAAGAAGTGGGAATCTTTTGAGGAAGAATTATGGTATTATTAGGAAGTATTGTGAATGGGGCCGCCATCATTTTAGGGGCTCTTTTGGGTTGCCTTTTGAAAAAAGGCCTGCCGGAGCGGATCAGCAACGGCGTTATGCAAGGGGTTGCCCTATGCGTATTGGCTATTGGAATCAAAGGAATTTTCGATGGCGATAATATTCTGATCGCCATTCTTTCTATGGCCATCGGTGGGGCCTTTGGCTTTTTATTGCGGCTGGATCAGCATCTGGATCGGTTTGGCAATTATCTTCAGCGAAAATTGGGTGCCGGCGGAAACGGCTCCGCCTTCGGAGAAGGGTTCGTTACGGCAACGTTGCTGGTTTGCGTGGGAGCCATGGCCATCACCGGCGCTTTGGATGGCGGGATCCGGGGCGATCATAGCACCCTTTACGCCAAATCCCTTTTAGACTTCATCTCCTGTTGCGTGATGGCCTCCACCTTAGGTTTGGGGGTGGCATTGGCAGGGGTGGCCTGCTTTGCTTATCAGGGCATCATCGCTCTGGCCGGCAGTTTGATAGCCCCTTTTTTAACGGAAGCGGTGATTGGGGAAATGACTTGCGTTGGTTCCTTGCTGATTATGGCTTTGGGCCTGAATATGCTGGGAATCACGAAAATCAAGGTGATTAATTTTATTCCCGCTTGCTTCTTACCGATTTTATTTTGTTTGGTGATGTAATGAAAAAGATTGTTTCGATTGCGGAATGTAGAACCTATGAACCCGAAGAAACCAAAGGGGCGCTATTGCGGCTTTTGGCGCCTTTGGGCGGTTTGGAATGGGTAAAGCCCGGAATGAAGGTGGCGATCAAAGCCAATTTGGTCACTTTTTTAAAGCCGGAAGCCGCCGCAACCACCCATCCGGCTTTATTGACCGCCTTGGTAGAACTTTTGAAAGAGCGGAATGCCCAAGTGATTTTAGGGGATAGCCCCGGCGGCCTCTATACCGGCGTTTATCTGGATCGAGTCTATCGGGCTACCGGAATGAAAACTGTGGAAGCGGCCGGCGCCCGGCTGAACCGAGATTTTTCCGTGAAGGATGCGGCATTCGCAGAAGCCCGCTCCGCCAAGACCTTTACCTATACCGGCTGGCTAGACGAAGCCGATGCCATCATTAATTTTTGCAAATTAAAAACCCACGGAATGATGGGATATAGCGGCGCTGCCAAGAATATGTTCGGAACCATCCCCGGAACCACCAAGCCGGAATATCATTATCGGTTCCCGGAACCTATGGATTTCGCCCATATGATCGTGGATCTTAACGAATATTTCAAGCCATGCCTTTCGCTGATCGATGGGGTGATCGGTATGGAGGGTAACGGCCCCACTGCCGGAACGCCTCGGCCCATTGGCGTGTTGCTGGCCTCGGAAAATCCCCACGCCGCCGATTTGATCGGCGCCAGCCTGATCGGCTTGGCCCCCAAGGAGATCCCAACTCTTGCCGCCGCTATGGAGCGGGGGCTGATCCCGGAACGCCCTGAAGAACTGGAAACGGCGGGATTACGCTGGCAAGATTATATTGTGGAAGATTATCAACGGGTGGAGCGCACCAAAAATTTGCGTTTTAATAAGGATAGCCAAAAGTTCTTCGGCAAACTGAGCAGTATCTTTATGGATCGGGCGTTGGCTTCGGTTCCTAAATTAAAAAAGGATGAATGTATCGGTTGCAAGGAATGTTTTAAAATATGCCCCGCAAAAGCCATTACGATGAAGGATCAAAAGCCGGTTATTGACCGCAAAGCCTGCATCCGTTGCTTTTGTTGCCAGGAATTTTGCCCCAAAGGGGCGATGAAGGTTCATCGGCCGTGGATCGCCCGGCTTTTAAAATGAATTTTTTGTAAACGCTCTTGACAAAAGGTTCAAATAGCGGTACACTAAATTAGCACTCTTAAGTTTAGAGTGCTAATTTTTCTGTTAAAGAAGGTTTAAAAATGGCAAAGAAACAATTTAAAGCGGAATCCAAGCGGTTATTGGATTTAATGATCAATTCTATTTATACCCAGAAAGAGATTTTTCTTCGGGAGTTGATCTCCAACGCCTCCGATGCTTCGGATAAAAGTTATTATAATGCGTTGGGCGGCGGGGAACTGGATCGGGAGCGTTATGTGATCCGGCTGAAGGCCGATCAAGAGGCCCGCACCTTGCTGATTAGCGACCGTGGCATTGGGATGAGCAAGGAAGAACTGGAAAAGAATTTAGGCACCATTGCGGAAAGCGGTTCTTTCAAATTTAAAAATGAACAAGAGGAAAAGGAAGGCGTGGATATCATCGGCCAATTCGGTGTTGGTTTTTATTCTGCCTTTATGGTGGCCGATGAAGTAACGGTGGTTTCCAAAAAAGAGGGGAGCGAGGAAGCCTGGTGCTGGAACTCCAAGGGCAGCGATGGCTATACCGTTTCCGAAGCGCAAAAGGATGAACCCGGAACGGATATTCTTCTGCATATCAAGGAAAACACCGAAACCGATCAGTATGATGAATATCTGGAAGAATATGCCCTTTCCCAGTTGGTGAAAAAATATTCGGATTTCATTAAATATCCGATTAAGATGGAAATGACGAAATCCCGCAAGAAGGAAGATTCCGAGGAATATGAACAGTATATCGAAGATGAAACTCTGAATAGCCGGGTGCCCCTTTGGAAAAAGAGCAAAAAGGAACTGACGCAGGAAGATTATAAAGGCTTCTATCGGAGCCAGCGGTATGGGTATGATGAACCGGTGAAAACGATCCATACCAATGTGGAAGGCAGTTTGACTTATACTTCCCTGATGTTTATTCCCTCTGCCGCTCCCTATGATTTCTATACCAAGGATTTCAAAAAGGGCTTGGCCCTTTATTCCAATGGCGTGATGATTATGGAAAAATGCCCGGATCTGTTGCCTGATTATTTCGGCTTTGTAACAGGCTTAGTAGATTCGGCAGATCTTTCATTGAATATCTCCCGGGAACTTTTGCAACAGGATCATCAGTTAAAAGCCATCTCTAAGAATTTAACCAAAACCATTCAAAAAGAGTTGGCAAATCTTAGCGAAAAGGATCGCCCCTCGTATGCTAAATTCTTTGATGCCTTTGGCCGCACTTTAAAATACGGCCTTTATAGCGATTGGGGAATGAACAAGGAAACTCTGCAAGATCTGATCCTGTTCCGCTCTTCTATGAACGAAGAATATACCACCCTGAAAGAATACGTGGGACGGATGCCCGAAGATCAGAAGTATATCTATTACGGCACCGGCGCCACCAAAGAGAAGATCAAGGGAATGCCCGCCGCCGAAGGGGTTTTGGCAAAGGGCTATGAATTGCTCTATTTCACCGAAGATGTGGATGAATTTGCCATCAAGATGCTGGTGAATTATAGCGAAAAGGAATTCAAGAATATCACCGATGCAGATCTGGGATTTACCGCCGAGGAAAAAGAAGTGGAAGAATATCCCGAACTGATGAAGAAGGTGAAAGAGGCGCTGGGCGATCGAGTGGCCGACGTGAAGGCTTCAACCCGTTTGGTGAGCCATCCGGCCTGCCTTTCCACCCGGGGCGAAATTTCCATTGAGATGGAAAAGGTTTTTGCTGCCGGTCCCGAAGGAATGAACGGCGCACCCAAGGCCGAAAAGGTGCTGGAGATCAACACCGGCCATTCTTTCTTTAAACTTTTGGAAAAGGCCGAAGGCGAACGTTTGACAAAAATCGCCGAGGTGATCTATAATCAGGCCCTTCTGATCGAAGGCCTGCCTGTGGAAGACCCCGTGGCCTATGCCAACGCCGTTTGGAGCCTGTTAGAAGAATAAGAAAAGGGGACCCTTTTGAAAAAGGGTCCCCTTTTAAAATCCCTCCGAAAACTTTTAATTCGGAGATCGGAGTTAAACGATTCTGTTTTTAGTTGAATTTGAGAAAAATCCGGTGATATTCCCGGCGATCTCCCGGATGCAACGGTTGCGGGATTCAATGGCGCCCCAGGCCATATGGGGGGTCAGGCAAACGTTGGGCCGGTCTAAAATTTTGTTAAAAGGATGATCGGCGGGGAAGGGCTCCATGCTATAAACATCCACTCCCAGTCCGCCTAAGCGGTTTTCCAGAATAGCATCGGCCAAAGCCGCCTCGTCGGTAACAGCTCCCCGGGCGGTATTGACCAAAACGGCGGCGGGCTTCATTATGGCAATGCGTTCTCGGTTAATAAGATTGCGGGTGCCTTCGTTTAGGGGCACGTGTAAACTGATGATGTCCGATTCTTTGCAGAGGGTATCAATATCCACCGTTTCAAAATGGGGGTCTGCCTGCCGCCGGTGCATCAGCACCCGACAGCCCAAGGATTCAGCCAATTTGGCTACTCTGCCTCCAATGCCGCCGCCTCCAACCACGCCCCATGTCAGGGCGGAAAGTTCCCGGTAAACGGGCGTGAGCCGGTTGGCAATTCCGTCGGCGGTGTAGCGGCCGGAATGAACCAACTCCCGGTATTGGGGCAGATGGTTCACCAGCGAAAGCACCATCGCCAAAGAGATCTGCGCCACGCTTTCGGTGGAATAACCGGGCACATTGCAAAGAGCGACGCCCTTTTCACGGCAATAATCCAGGCTGATGTTATCGTAGCCGGTGGCGGCCACGCAGATCAGTTTCAGTTTTGTAACCCCTTTCAGGGTTTCGCTGTCCATCCGCATTTTGTTCACCACCGCCACGTCTGCATCCATACAACGGGGGCCGATCTCTTGAGGCTCGGAGTTGGGATAACATTCCACTTGGCCTAAAGCGTATAAGGGAGAAAGATCGATATCATCTCCCAACGTTTTTCGGTCTAAAACAACAATTTTCATTTTAAAAGTGCCTTTACTTCCACATTGGGATCTGCCAGCAACCATTCTAAAACAAAGGTGTATTCCTGAATAGAGTGGGCGGCATGCTCTTCCCGCATTCCGGCGGCCGCTTGGGCCAAGGTGCGATCATGGAAGGAGAATCGATAATAGCCGGTTTCCGCATCCAAAGCATAAGTGCCTTTTTTGCTCAATTGCTTGGCAACTTCCGGGCTTTTGAAAGAATCGCCTTCTATAAATTTAAAGAAGATCCCGCTGAAAAGATCCTGTACTGCCGCAGTCTGGCTCTTGGTTTTGGCGGCCTCTTCCACAATCTGGGTGGCAACCTCTTCATTCACTGTATAAACCGCTTGGCGATATTCTTCCGTGGTAACATCCTTTTCTTCTTTTTGGATGATTTCTTGGGCCTCTTCCATTTTCATTTCCGGCTGGTCTTCCCAGAACGTCACCAATTCCTGCTCCGGGGCAGGCTGGCCATCTTGGGTTGGCGCCTTCTCAGCCAATTCGCTGGGTTTGGTGGGCTCCAGCGTGGGAACCACATCCTTTTTGCAGGCGGTCAGCGTAAAAATCAAGCCGGCTAGGATCCATAATGCAACTGCTCGTTTCATAGGGCAGAAATTCTCCTTTTTACGTATGATAAATCTATTATAATAGATAAATGTTAAAAAGTCCAAAAATATTTTGAAAATTTTATAAAAAGGGATTGACAAAACGGTATTCTTATGTTATCATAGCATCACTTTAACGAATTAAAGCGCAAAAGGAGAATAGAACTATGAAAATGATGAAGAGAGTTTTAGCCCTGCTGGCTGTTGCCGCAATGATGCTTTCTATGGCCGCTTGCGGCAAAAAGGAATCGGATCTGGCCGCTGTAAAAGAGGCTGGCAAACTGGTGGTGGGTATCACTGATTTTGCTCCGATGGATTATAAAGAAGAGGGCAGCGATGAATGGATCGGTTTTGATGCCGATATGGCCAAAGGTTTTGCCAAGAAACTGGGCGTGGATGTTGAATTCATTGAAATTGAATGGGATAATAAAGAGCTGGAACTGGATGGCGGAAATATCGACTGTGTTTGGAACGGTATGACCCTCACCGATGAAGTAAAAGCCGCTATGGCAACCTCTAAAGCTTATTGCAATAACGCTCAGGTGGTTGTTGTGAAGAAGGATGTTGCTGATAAATATCAAACGGTTGAAGCCTGCAAGGAATTGAAGTTTGCTGTGGAAGCCGGTTCTGCCGGTGAAAAGATGGCTACTGAAAATGCCTTCACCGCCACCGCTGTGAAGGATCAGGCCACCGCTCTGATGGAAGTTGCCGCCGGCACTGCCGATGCCGCTATCATCGATTCTTTGATGGCCGCCGCAATGGTTGGTGAGGGCACCAGTTATACCGATATGGTTTATACCGTTGCTTTGAATAGCGAAGAATACGGTGTTGGCTTCCGGAAGGGGAGCGATTTGGTGGATGAGCTGAACAAATACTTTGTGGAAGCTTATGCCGATGGCACTATGACCCAAGCCGCAGAAACCTATAAGGTTCAGGCCGCTTTGATCGAGCAAAAATAATTGAATTGAGATTACCCAAACAGAGAGCGGGCTCGTTCCGCTCTCTGTTTTTAGCGGTATAAAGAGAGGACCCTATGCAAGAGATTACGCAGTTTTTCCAGTCCATTCTGGATTGGTTTGAAATGTTTGCCCGGCAATTCCCAACGGTTATCAGTGCGCTGAACGTTGGCTTTTTGCAAACGCTGAAACTATTTTTCGTCACCCTAATCGGTGCCATTCCACTGGGATTGATCATTTCCTTTGGTTCTATGAGCAAGTTTGCTCCCTTGAAGGGGGTTACTAAATTTGTTGTTTGGCTGGTGCGGGGTTCCCCGTTGATGATCCAGATGCTGATTATCTATTATTTTCCCGGTCTGGTATTCAATGCGAATATTTGGGGCAGCGGCGAAATGGGCCGGTTCACTGCCGCGGCAGTGGCCTTTGTTTTGAATTATGCTTGCTATTTTTCCGAAATCTATCGGGGCGGGATCCAAGGGGTGCCTAAAGGCCAATTGGAAGCCGGCCAGGTATTGGGAATGACGAAAGGGCAGATCTTCTTTAAAGTAACTTTGATGCAGATGATCAAGCGGATCGTTCCGCCTATGTCCAATGAAATCATCACGCTGGTAAAAGATACATCCTTGGCCCGGATCATTGCATTGCAGGAGATCATCTGGGCCGGGCAGGCCTTTATGAAGGGGAGCCACGGCATTGCCGGGCAGATCTGGCCTTTGTTCTTCACAGCGATTTATTATCTGCTGTTCAACGGATTGCTAACCATTCTTTTGGGCAAGTTGGAAAAGAAACTGGATTATTTCCAGGCGTAAGGAGGGGCGCAAAATGGCATTTTTAGAAGTACATAATATTGAAAAACATTTTGGCTCCACCCGGGTGTTGGAGGATATCAGTTTTGAGTTGGAGAAAGGGCAGGCCCTTTCTATTATCGGTTCTTCCGGTAGTGGTAAAACCACGTTGTTGCGGTGCCTGAATTTTTTGGAAAGCCCCGATCAAGGCCGGTTTATACTGGACGGGGAAACCCTTTTTGATGCAGAAAATAATAAAGCATTGAAAGACGATGAGATCCGCAAAAAAAGGTTGCATTTCGGCTTGGTTTTTCAATCTTTCAATCTGTTCCCTCAGTATACGGCTTTGAAAAACGTGATGCTGGCCTTGGAACTTCAGGCCAAGGAACGGCCGGACTATAAGGCAAAGCGCAAAGAAATCCATCAGGAGATCGAAGAAAAGGCCAAAAACCTGCTGATCCAGATGGGGCTGGAGGATCGGATGTATAATTATCCTCAGCAACTTTCCGGCGGTCAGCAACAACGGGTTTCTATTGCCCGTGCCTTGGCACTGGAGCCGGATATTCTTTGCTTTGATGAACCTACTTCTGCTTTGGATCCCGAACTCACCGGCGAAGTTTTGAAGGTGATTAAGAATTTGAAAAATACCGGGTGCACGATGATTATCGTGACCCACGAAATGGAGTTCGCCCGGAACGTTTCCGATCGGGTTCTTTTTATGGCGGATGGAATTATTGAAGAACGGGGAACGCCGGAAGAGGTGTTCGGCAATCCTCAAAGCCCGAAAACCCGTGCTTTTTTGAATAAATCTTTGGAAGAACTATGACAAAACAGGAACTACGCGAAAAAATGATGGCTCTGCGCAACGGCCTCTCTCCGGAAGAAAAACAGAAAGCCGGAGCGGCCTGTGCCTCCCGGCTGATTCAGCGGGTGGTTTTTGAGCGGGCAAAAACGCTCTTTTGCTATCGGGCCATAGGCAACGAACTGGATCTGGAACCGATCCTGCAGATGGCCCGGATCGCCGGAAAAGAAGTGGCCTTTCCCCGGGTAACCGGTGCGGAAACCATGGAATTTGTGGTGGGCGGTGTATTTCAGAAGGGCTTTCGGGGCATTCCGGAACCCCAGGGTGGGAGCGTTGTTTTGCCCACTGCCGGAGATCTGATGCTGTTGCCCGGCCTGGCCTTTTCTGAAAAAGGGCAGCGGCTGGGCTATGGCAAGGGTTATTATGACCGCTATTTAGCGGTATTAAAGGGGCGGCCCGCTTGCTGGGGCGTGG
>JAZNEH010000197.1:0-7711 GCA_045588515.1 Eubacteriales bacterium | reverse complement strand
GATATACAACGGCAAGCCGTTGATTTTATTTTAGCCTTATAGTATAATCGTTGTAAAGGAAGTGAGATTATGTCCAAGAATTATTTGCTTGTTTATTCAGAACAATTAGCAACTGATATAGAATTGCTCTCTCAAACTATTAAAGCACCGTCAAACTCACTTTTCCAAATTTGCAAAAGATCAAGTAGTGTTTATGCGAATATCCGCGAAGCCAACTACGGACAGAGTAGGGCAGACTACAATGAAATCTACGGTTTTTCAGGCACATTTCATTCGTGTCATTAAGTTCAAAACGCCCAAAAAATAAAGACCATCTTTTGATGGTCTTTATTTTTTTAAATTCTGTTGCCGGAAGCGATGGAACTCCAGCCGCTGATGTATCTGTGATGGGTATCAAGTACTTCTTGTTCTAATTGTTCGATTCGGGTGATCTCATTATTCAAATATGATTTGAGAATTAATTGTGTGGTTTTTAGGCGTTCTTTTAAACCACCCAGACGAATTTCAACTACATCAAAACCGTAAGTTTTTCTTTCGGCATACCATTCGTTTCGGGATGCAATCAAATATTCATCAACAGCATCAATTGCTGCGGGGATCCGTTGATCAATAATTTCGGCCAAAGCGGCAGAATCGTTGTCTTTATATGCAGAACGAATATCGATAGACAAAGTGGCTTTATGTTTTAAAAGTTTGCAAAGTGCAGCGGCTGTTTTAAATTGAAGATCAAATTGGTTTTGAGGAACTCTTTTTAAAATAGATTCTTTTTCTTCGTATTCTTTCGTGAACGAGGGGAGAACTATCTGATCCACCCAGCCGCCCAAAGGATCGTTATAAAGCAATGCTTTTGCGGTATATTGTGGGTGTCTGGAATGGTCTATGCCATTTAATAACGCAGGGGTATCCAACAGCATATAATCATCAAAGGATAGGTGAAAGGTTTCATGGAAGCGTTTTTTAAGCCATTCACTATCTTCGCCGTTGGCATAACAATATTCTGCGTATTGTTGTAACACCGCCATCACGGAATAATTGGAACATTCTGCGCCGTTATCGCCCCAAGCGGTTGCAATAACCATTGGAATCTTTTCTTCCTTGGCAATTTTTAATTGAAGATCATTTGCTTTTAAAGAAAAGTCATTATATGGAACGATATCGCCCCATTTCCATACACCGCCGGCAAAAAGAAGGGGACTGCTAAATTGACGGTGGCAGTGGATCATATGGCGGAAGCGCTTTTCGTTAAAGGTGTAATAATCCCAGTACACCAAACTGACTTCTTCGGGAACAAGGTCGATGACATCTTGGGGAATCTCTCCTTCGGTAATATAATATTTGCCAAAGGGAATTCTGAAGAACATATCGCTCCAGATCATAGGTTTAAAGTTATATCTTTTGCAAATTTCAACTACAAAATTTAAATGTTTTAAAAAGATTTTCGCTGGATCTGTATAACCGTGTTCTCTTAGATATTTTCCTAAACCCAGATTATGTGCTTCGTCCATACCGATATGGATACGGTCGGTGGTATAACATTCTCGGCAGGATTTAATCATCGCTTCGATGAATTGATAGGTTTTTTCATCCTCAGCTAACAGAATATTACCATTATCAGTGATTTCATTAAAATCGGGCCAGCGTAGGGATCCCTCCAAATGTGCTAAAGTTTGCACGCAGGGGATGGTTTCAATTCCAAAAAGATTACCATATGCAACAATTTCTTTCAATTCGCTTTGGGTGAACCGACCACGCATATAGCCAAAGCAAGGATATTCGGGAACTTCATAGGTGTCTTCGGTATAAAGCATAAAAGAAGTGAAACCCATTAATGCCAGCATTCGAATGGTGCGCTTTGCAGACGAAACGTTAAATACGGCATTTCTGGAATTATCGGACATTAAGCAAAGATCATCGTGAGCCGGTATTTCTTCATAGCGATCCTTGCGTTCGATGTGGACGGGGAGCATTGTTAGTGCTCTGAAAAACTCTGGAATCTTATGATACTGAATTACAACAGGATTTTGATCCGCAAAGATTTTGAGCCCTTTTTCGCACGCTTGAACTTCAACGGGGAGCCCGTCGGCGTCTACATTAAAAGATAACTGATCTTTGATTTCATCCAGCGGGGTTATTAATTCGCTGGGCAAATGATGGAAAGTGATTTTCATTATTAAGACCGTCCTTTCTTTTTTGAAAAATCATATCACACCCTATGGGTTTTTCAAGTTTCCCTTGCAATTTTGATGCAAAAATATTAAAATTAAAACTACATAGTTAAAAATGAAAAGGATTAAGGAATTGAAAAAGGTTATCGTAATTGGAGGCGGACCAGCCGGTATGATGGCTGCCGGGAAAGCGGCTGAAACCGGGGCGGCTGTTACTTTAATTGAACAAAATCGAATATTGGGCAGAAAATTGTTGATTACCGGTAAAGGGAGATGTAATGTAACAAATTTTTGTGATGAAAATGAGTTAATCTCAAATGTGGTTCATAATCCTAAGTTTTTGTATTCGGCATTCTCGACTTTTAATTCTTATGATGCTTATGCTTTTTTTGAAGAGTTAGGAGTACCTTTGAAGGTTGAACGGGGAAATCGTGTCTTTCCTTCCAGCGACGCCGCCGCTGATGTGCGCAATGGGTTGCGAAGATTTATTGAACGAGCAGGCGTTGAAATTCTGGAAGATCGAATTATAAATATTGAAAAAGAACCATTCTTTTTATGCGGTGAAAAAGGAAGGTATGCCTGCGATGCTTTGATTATTGCAACGGGTGGATGCTCTTATCCTTTGACTGGTTCTACTGGCGATGGATATGCTTTTGCCAAAAAGTTTGGCCATTCGGTTAGGACGCCGGAACCAGCATTAGTGGCGTTGCTTGAAAATGGAAGTTCTTGTGTGGAGTTGATGGGGCTATCTCTTCGAAACGTGAATTTAAGTGCTTTTGACTGTAAAGGAAAGTTGCTTTATAGCGCTTTTGGCGAGATGCTCTTTACCCACCACGGAATTTCGGGCCCGTTGGTACTATCCGCTTCATCTTTGATGGAAAGAAAAGATTTTCCGTGTGAGGTTTCTATTGATTTGAAACCGGCGTTATCTCTTGAGGAATTGGATAACCGCTTACTTCGAGATTTCGAAGAATTTGCCAATAAAGATTCTTGCAACGCATTGGATCGTTTGTTACCGAAAAAAATCATTCCTCAAATTATTGTACGCTCGGGGATTTCGCCCCGTTTGAAAGTGAATCAAATTACTCGTCAGCAAAGATCAGACTTGATTGATGTTATAAAAAATTATAAAATAATTATAAAAGGAAAAGCCGGGTTTGAAGAGGCAATCATTACTTCCGGCGGTGTAGATGTAAAGGACATCAATCCTAAAACAATGGAATCCAAATTGGTGCGAAATTTGTATTTTGCCGGTGAAGTTCTAGATGTTGATGCTTTCACTGGTGGATTTAATTTGCAAATTGCGTATGCAACCGGTTGTTTGGCAGGGTTATCTGCCGGAAGGGAGTAAAAATGGGAATCAATATTGCAATCGATGGCCCCAGCGGTGCCGGCAAAAGCACGCTTTCGAGAAGATTGGCGCAAAAACTTGGATATATTTATGTGGATACCGGTGCTTTATACCGTGTGGTTGGGCTTGCTGTTTTGCGTGCAGGCATTGATCCCGGTGATGAAAAGCGTGTAACAGAAGAATTGAAGGTGATTCGGGTAGACTTATGTTATATTGATAACGATCAGCACGTTTACTTGAATGGTGAAGATGTGTCTAAAGAAATTCGTCTTCACGACGTGAGCCAGTATGCTTCTAAAGTTAGCGCTATTCCTGCTGTTCGTTCTTATCTATTTGAAACTCAACAAAAATTAGCCCGTGAGAACGATATCGTTATGGACGGGCGAGATATTGGAACGGTTGTTCTGCCCGGTGCGGATGTTAAAATTTTCTTAACAGCTAGCGCAGAGGTACGTGCCAAGCGCAGATTCATTGAGTTGGAAGAGCGGGGGCAACAGGTTACTTACGAGCAGGTTTTAAAAGATGTGATTGCGCGGGATACTCAGGATATGAATCGTGAAATTGCTCCGCTTAAGCCCGCTGAAGACGGAGTGATTTTGGATACTTCCGATTTTGGATTTGAAGAATCTTTGGAATTATTATATCAAACCGTTACGGAGAGATTGAAATGATGGAAATTCGTATGATTCCTCACGCCGGGTTTTGCTTTGGCGTTTCAAGAGCCATCGATCTTTTGGAAAAAGAAATTGCAACCGGTCATAAACCGATTTTTACGATTGGTCCTATAATCCATAATCCTCAGATTATTTCTGATATGGAGAGCAGGGGAGTAACTATTGTTAAAAGTGTTTATGATGGTCGCGATGATGGGTATGCCGTTATCCGTGCCCACGGTATCCCCAAAGAAGATTTGGCTTATCTCAAAAACAATCATCTGCATTTTGTTAATGCAACTTGTCCGTTCGTTGAAAAGATTCAAAAAATTGTTGATGACGAAAAAGAGAATGTTGTTTTGATTGGGGGAAATCCTGATCATCCTGAAGTGATTGGCATCCGCAGTTACGGAAATGAACGCACATTTGTGTTCCGAAATGGGGAAGAATTGGGACAATTGAGCGCAAAATTGAAGGAATTTTCGTCAAATTACATAGTAGTTGTTTGGCAAACCACATTCAATTTAACTGAATTTGAAAAATGTAAAAAAATTCTCAAAAAAAACTTTGAAAATCTAAAATTATATGATACAATATGTAAAGCAACTCAAATCCGGCAACAGGAAACAGCTGCTTTAGCGGCTGAAAGCGATGCGATGATTATCGTTGGCGGCCGGGAGAGTTCAAATACGGCGAAACTTTTGGAGATTTCAAAAAAGTTTTGCCCCTGCTCTGTTTTGATCGAGCAAGCAAATGAGGTACCAATAAATTTATTATATAAAGAGAGGATTGGTATTGCAGGTGGGGCTTCCACCCCCGTCTGTATCATCGAGGAGGTAAAACGTATTATGTCGGAACAAAATGTCAACTTGGTAGAGGAAGAAATGACCTTTGAGCAGATGCTCGAAAATTCCTTAAAAGTAATCAGTAATGGAGATAGAGTAAAGGGCATCGTTGTAGGTGTGAATGCTTCCGAAGTCAAGATCGATCTTGGCACCAAGTATTCCGGCTTCATCACTAAGGATAATTTCTCTGCAGATGCTTCTGTAGATCTGATGACTGCCGTTGCTGTGGGCGATGAGGTTGAATGTATCGCTCTGCGGGTGAATGATATTGAAGGCACTGTTGCACTTTCCAAGAAGAAAGTGGATGCAATGGCCGGTTTTGAAAAGTTGGAAAAAGCATGCGAAGAAAAAGCCACTTTGGAAGGCAAAGTAGTTGAGGTTACCAATGGCGGCCTGACTGTTGTTGTTGATGGCTCTCGGATCTTTGTTCCCAAGTCTTTGTCTGGCAAGGCTCGCAACTTTGATTTTGATACTATGATGGATGAAACCGTTGAACTGCAGATTGCTGAGATCTCCACTGTTCGTGGTCGTAAAAAGGTAATTGGTTCTATGCGTGCCTTGGAAGCTGAAAAGCGTAAGGCAGCCCGCAAGGAATTCTGGGATAACGCTGCTGTTGGTAATCGCTATATTGGTGTTGTTAAATCCCTCACGACCTTTGGTGCATTCGTTGATCTGGGCGGCGTTGATGGTTTGCTGCATATTACCGAAATGTCCTGGAATAAGATCAAGCATCCCAGCGACGTTATGAATGTTGGCGATGAAGTGGATGTATACATCAAAGCGATCGATGATGAAAAGAAAAAGATTTCTTTGGGCTATAAGAAAGCAGAAGATAATCCCTTCGTTCTCTTTACTAATCAGTATAGTGTTGGCGATGTTGCAACCGTTAAGATTATGAATCTGATGCCCTTCGGTGCTTTCGCCCGCATTATTGAAGGTGTTGACGGTTTGATTCATATTTCCCAGATTAGCACCAAGCATATTGCCAAGCCTGCTGATGCTTTAAAGGTTGGCGATGAAGTGGAAGTAAAGATCGTTGATATTAATGAAGAAACGCAAAAGGTTGGCCTTTCTATCCGTGCTTTGATGGAAGAGAAGGAAGCTGCCGAAGCATCTGCCGATGTTGCAACTGAAGAAGCCTCTGTTGAGGAAGAAGTTGCTGAATAATTGAATTTATTAAAACGCAGCACAGTAAGTTTTTCTTACTGTGCTGTTTTTTATTTTTATTTTATATAGACATATTCTATTATTTATGTTATAATTTATTGAAATAAAATGGAGTATTATGTGTGATGAAAAATGTTGAACTTCAACAGAATATAGATCAAAATCGTTTCGATTGTATGGAACGTGTTCGCAAGTTGGTTGCAACAAAAAAGAAGCAGCCCTTGGCCTGCGTTCGCACATACGGTTGCCAGCAGAATATCGCTGATAGCGAACGGGTGCAAGGTCTTTTGGTTGCAATGGGCTATACGTTGACAGAACATACAGAAGAAGCGGATCTCATTATATTCAATACCTGCGCAGTAAGGGAACACGCAGAATTAAAAGTTTTTGGAAATGTGGGTGCTTTAAAATCTCTCAAAAAAGCCAAGCCTGATATGCTGATTATTCTGTGCGGTTGTATGATGCAGCAAGAAACTGTGCAAAATGTGATCAAAGAAAAATATAAGCACGTGGATATTGTTTTTGGCCCTTCGATGATTCCGGAGTTGCCGTTTATGATGGAAAAGGTTCTTTTAAAACGAAAAAGAATCTTCACTAGGGAAGAACATTTAACGATTGCAGAAGATATTCCGGTTGTTCGCAATGACCAACGTAAAGCATGGGTGACTGTAATGTATGGTTGCAATAATTTTTGCACCTATTGCATTGTTCCTTATGTTCGTGGCAGAGAACGAAGCCGCAAAAGCGAAGAAATCCTCAAAGAAGTACGTGAATTGGTGGAACAGGGCTATCGTGATATCAATCTTTTGGGCCAAAATGTGAATTCCTACGGGCACGATCTGGCCGGAGAGATGGATTTTGCTGATCTTTTAGCTGAGATCGATAAAATTCCCGGCGATTTTTGGATTCGGTTCACTACTAGCCATCCAAAGGACTGTAGTATTAAATTACTGGATACAATGGCGAATTCCAATAAAATATGCCATCAGTTGCAATTGCCGTTTCAATCCGGTAGTAATCGAATTTTAAAAGAAATGAATCGCTGTTATACGGCGGAATCTTATTTTTCATTGATTGAATATGCAAGAAAAGTGATGCCGGATGTTGTTATCACCAGTGATGTGATCGTTGGATTCCCCGGCGAAACCGAAGAGGATTTTCAAGCAACGTTGGATTTGGTTGCGAAAGTGGAATATGATAATCTTTATACGTTTCTTTATTCCAAAAGGACCGGCACAAAAGCCGCAAACTCGGATCAACAGATCCCAGAGGACGTAAAAAAAGAGCGGTTTGATCGCTTGCTGGCGCTTCAACACGCCAATTGCTTGAAGAAAAATAAACTTTTGGAAGGAAAAACGCTGAGAGTTTTTGTGGAATCCATCAGTAAGAACAATCCCGATACTTTAAGCGGAAAAACAGAAGGCGGCAAAACGATTGATTTTGCCGGTTCGCCCGAGTTGATCGGTGAGTTTTGTGAAGTAACCGTCACAAAAGCCAAATCCTGGTCTTTAGACGGAAAAATAAAGGAGT
>JAZNEH010000196.1:0-6326 GCA_045588515.1 Eubacteriales bacterium | reverse complement strand
GGGCATATAAAAGAACAAAAGAATTAGGGAGGAACTGAAATGAGTATCAAAGGAAATATGGATTATATTGCAGCCAAAGATTCGGAACTGGGCGCTGCTATTTATGAAGAGTATCAGCGTCAGCAGGATGGAATCGAACTGATTGCCTCCGAAAACTTCACATCCCCTGCAGTGATGGCTGCTATGGGAACTGTTTTGACCAATAAATATGCCGAAGGCTATCCCGGTAAGCGCTATTACGGCGGTTGCTACTGCGTGGATAAGGTGGAAGAACTGGCCCGTCAGCGTGCCTGCGAACTGTTCGGTGCCGACCACGCTAACGTGCAGCCCCATAGCGGCGCTCAGGCTAATATGGCAGTTTATTTCGCCTTTTTAAAACCCGGCGACACCGTTTTGGGGATGAACTTGGCTCACGGCGGACATCTGACCCACGGTAGTCCTGTGAATATGTCCGGCGCATTTTTTAATTTCGTTCCCTATGGGGTCAGCGCGGAAACCGGCCGCATTGATTACGACGAAGTGGAAAAATTGGCAAAAGAGCATCAGCCGAAACTGATCGTAGCCGGTGCATCTGCCTATCCCCGCATTATTGATTTTGAACGGCTGAGCCAAATCGCTAAGAGCGTGGGCGCTATGTTGATGGTGGATATGGCCCATATTGCCGGCTTGGTGGCGGCAGGGCTCCATCCCTCTCCTGTTCCCTATGCGGATATCGTAACCACCACCACCCATAAGACGCTGCGGGGTCCCCGGGGCGGCTTGATCCTCTGTAAAGAGGAATATGCAAAGGCCATCGATAAGGCCATCTTCCCCGGAACCCAAGGCGGCCCCTTGGAGCATATTATTGCCGCTAAGGCTGTTTGCTTTGGCGAGGCTCTGCGCCCCGAATTCAAGGAATATCAGGCCCAGATCATCAAAAACGCCAAAGCGTTGGAGCATAAACTGCTGGCCGATGGGGTTCAATTGGTTTCCGGCGGAACGGATAACCATCTTTTGCTTTTGGATCTCCGGGGCACCGGTATCACGGGCAAGGAATTGGAACATCGTTTGGATGAAGTGCATATCACCGCTAATAAAAACGCCATCCCCGATGATCCTGAAAAGCCCTTTGTAACCAGCGGTCTGCGGATTGGCTCTCCCGCTGTAACCACCCGTGGATTCAAGGAACCGGAGATGGAACTGATCGCCGGTTGGATCAAAGATTGTATTGTTGATTTTGAAGGCAATAAGGAACGTGTTCGCAAAGAAGTTTTGGAACTTTGCGCCCGTTTCCCCTTGTATGACGGAGAGTAAAAATGAATCAAAACCTATTAAAATTATTGAATAAAAACGGCCGCACATCCATTCAGGATCTGTCTACGATGCTGGGGATGGATGAAGCCCAAGTTGTTTTGGATATTAAAGAAATGGAAGAGGCTGGTGTGATCCGTGGCTATAAGGCCGTGATCGATTGGGAACGGCTGGATAATGCCTATGTTTCTGCTTTGATCGAACTAAAAGTTACCCCCAAAGCCGGATTGGGCTTTGAAGAAGTGGCGAAAAAGGTGATGAAATACCCGGAGGTGGAAACCGTTTATCTGATGTCCGGCGGCTATGATCTTTGCGTAATCGTAAAGGGAAAAACCTTCCAGGGTGTGGCAATGTTTGTTGCCAAGGAACTTTCCACCATCGATAGCGTGATCTCCACTGCCACTCATTTTGTGCTCCGCCGCTATAAGGAACTGGATCTGGAACTATGCGACGGGGAATCCGATGATAGAGGGTTGTTTTCCTTATGATGGACTATAGTAAACTTTTAAACCCGGAGGTCGTGAATATCAAGCCCTCCGGGATTCGTAAATTTTTCGATATTGCTGAAACTATGGGAGATGTGATCTCCCTTGGGGTAGGTGAGCCTGATTTCCCCACTCCTTGGCAGATCCGTAAGGCCGGCATTGAGGCTTTGGAGGGAAGCAAAACCCGCTATACTTCCAACTGGGGATTGCAAACCCTGCGTGAAACGATTGCCGGTTATTTAAAACGAAAATATGATCTATCCTATGATCCCGCCCAAGAAGTGTTGGTAACTGTTGGAGGGAGTGAGGCCATCGACGGTTGCATCCGTGCAGCGGTTCAGCCCGGGGATGAAGTAATTATTCCCCAGCCCAGTTATGTCTGCTATGAACCCATTACCCGTTTGGCAGGCGGGGTTCCGGTGATTATTGAAACGAAGGCAGAGGATCAGTTTAAACTCACTCCCGAAGCCTTGAAAGCGGCCATCACCCCCAAAACCAAACTCTTGATCCTGCCCTATCCCTGTAATCCCACCGGGGCGATTATGGAAGAGGAAGATCTGGAAAAGATCGCCGCCGTTCTGCGGGATACGAATGTGTTGGTGCTCTCCGACGAGATCTATGCCGAACTGACCTTCGGCGGCAAGCACCACGTTTCCATCGCTTCTCTGCCGGATATGTGGGAACGGACTCTGGTGGTCAACGGTTTTTCCAAAGCCTTTTCTATGACCGGCTGGCGGTTGGGCTATGCCTGCGGGCCAAAGGAACTTCTGCAACAGGTTGTTAAAATCCATCAGTATGCCATAATGTGCGCCCCCACCACTTCTCAATATGCGGCGGTGGCAGCGATGACCCAATGCGACGATGCTGTGGCGGAGATGGCGGAGGAATACGATATGCGCCGCCGTCTGATTGTGGATGGCTTCAACCGATTGGGGTTGACCTGCCGGGATCCCAAGGGCGCCTTCTATGCCTTTCCCTGTATCGAAAGCACCGGCTTGGATAGCGAAACCTTTTGCCAACGTTTGTTAGAGAGTAAGCACGTGGCGGTGGTGCCCGGCCCGGCCTTTGGCCAAGGCGGCGAGGGGTTTGTTCGTGCATCTTATTGCTATTCTACTGAGCATATCAAAGAAGCACTCCGCCGGATCGGTGAATTTTTGGAGGAACTGAAAGCAGAATGAATGGCCAACCGATCATACGGCTCACTTTTCCAATGAAGGATATTTACACCACCGTTTGCCTTTTGCAAAATGAGGAGGGCGCTGTCCTTTTTGATACCGGCACCTACGATACCGACGTGGAAACCTATATTCTTCCTTTTTTGCAGGAAAACGGTATCACGGAAGAGAACCTGAAATATGTCTTTATCTCCCATAACCACGGGGATCACGCCGGTGGATTGGAATGTGTTTTAAGGCATTTTCCCAAGGTCACGGTGCTGTCCCGCTCCCCAAAGCTGAAGGAAAAATTCGGCGATTGCGTGGTGGCCCCTGCAGAGGAAGAGCGTTTTTTGGGGGTATTCCAAACGGTTTTTATCCCCGGTCACACGCCGGACAGTATGGCTTTGCTGGATCTGCGCTCCCGCACCTTGGTCAGCGGCGATTGCCTGCAGGCCTACGGGATCTTCGGCTCCGGCAAATGGGGCGCCAATATCCGCTGGCCTAAAGAGTATTTTGCGGCTTTGGAGCGGGTAGCGGCCTTAAAGCCCCAAGCGATCCTGGCTGCCCACGACTATGAGCCCGCCGGCTGGCAGGCAACAGGCGAGGAAGCAGTTGCCGATTATCTGGAATTTTGCCGTACTCCCTTGCGGCGGGTGCGGGAACTGATTCTGGCGAATCCTTCCTTGTCGGACGAAGAATTGGCCGAACTTTACGGCAACGGCCCGGTCTTTCCCCATATCGGCGCAGGTGTGGTGAAGGCGATGCGGGAATTTTTGAAATAATTTTTCAATGGGCGGTTGCAAAAGCAGCCGTCCATTGTTATAATTTAATAAAGAAAGGATGTAATGCTATGGAACAACAGGAACTTTTGATTCCTTCTACAGTGGATGGCTCTATCGAACCTTCATTGTTCTATGCTTCTCCTAATAAAAACCGCCCCCTGTTGGTGGGGCTCCATACCTGGAGCTTTGATCGGTTCAATCAGATAAAACGTATGCTTCCCATGGCCGAAAAATATGATTTTAATCTGTTATTGCCGGAATTCCGGGGCGCCAATAAACCCAAAAATCCCCGTTGCCGGGAGGCCTGCGGCTCCCCATTGGCTAAGCAGGATATTATGGATGCGGTGGATTACGTACTGGCACACTTCGACGTGGATGCCGAAAACGTCTTTTTGCTGGGCTATAGCGGCGGGGGACATATGGCCTTGTTGGTGGCGGACCTTTATCCTGAACGGTTTAAAGCCATCGGCGCCGGGGTGCCCATCACGGATCTGCGCAAATGGGCAGAGCAGAACCAAAACTACCGACCCAAGGTTTTCGCCTGCTGTGGGGAAGAGGAGGCGGAATTACTCAAGCGCTCTCCCGTCCATTATTTGGATACCATTGCCAAAGCCAACCTGAAAATCTTCCACGGCAAATACGACCCCGTCGTTCCCGTATCCCATAGCCTGGAGCTTTACGGTATGCTGATGGAAAAATATCCCCAAAGCCGGACGTTTTTGGAGGTCTTCGACGGTGGCCACCAAATGGATATGAACACGGCAATGTATTGGTTTATGAGCCAATATAATAAAAAGGAAGCAACCGAAGTTACCGGTTAAAATAAAGGAGGATGTTTTTATGTATACCATCTACGTTGTATTTAACTGTGTTCCCGGCAAACGGGAAGCCTTTGTGGAGCGTGCCCAAAAAGAGGGCATTGTGGATGCCGTTCGGAAAGAGGACGGATGCTATCGCTACGATTATTATTATTCTGAAAAAGACCCCAACGAACTGTTGCTGATCGAAGCCTGGGAATCCTTAAAGCACCAGCAGGTTCATATTGAACAGCCCCATATGGCCCGCCTGCGGGAATTTAAGGATGAATATATCCAATCTACGAAATTAGGTGAATTCACCTTGAAGGATTAAATTTCTTTAAGAAAGAAGCCAATCTTAAATAAATTTAAGAAATTAAAACACTGAAAATCTAGCATTCAAGTGGGTTTTCAGTGTTTTTGTTTTTTGACAGAATGGTTTTGAATATTATATAATGTCTATAATTTCAAAAAAGGAGCGAATGATGAAACGGATCAAACTCAAGGATCGCCTGTTGCCGGATTATACCCGGGGCGAGGAAATCTTTAATATGGTATCTCATATTGTAGGCGGCGGATTTGGCGTGATCGCCTTAGCCACCTGCGTGATAAAGGCTTTTTTCACCGGAAATGTTTTCGGGATCGTGGGCGCCTTTATTTATGGATGTTCTATGGTGGTGCTTTATAGTATGTCCAGTATCTATCACGGCCTGAAACCCCCGATGGCAAAAAAGGTGTTTCAGATCATTGATCATTGCACCATCTATATTTTGATCGCCGGCACCTATACGCCCATTGTGTTCACCGGGATGATGCGGGAAAACCCGGTTTTGGCTTGGTGCGTGTTTGGGTTTGTTTGGGGGCTGGCAGTGCTGGGGATCGTTTTCAACGCCATTGATCTGAAGCGGTATAAGGTGCTTTCGATGATCCTTTATCTGCTGATGGGCTGGTGCGTGGTTTTCACCGGTAGTTCTGCCATCCGGGCCTTAACGCCGGCCGGCTTTGGCTGGGTGCTGGCCGGGGGGATCTCCTATACGGTGGGAGCTTTGTTTTATGGCATCGGCGGCCATGGAAAACGGCCGTTGCGGTATATGCATTCCGTTTTCCATCTTTTTGTTGTACTTGGAAGCATTTTGCAATATATCGGGATCCTTCTTTATTGCCTTTGATTTTTTTGAAAAAATAATTGACAATTTTTTTGAGTGTGTTATAATGAAACACGTAAATAACTGCACAAGAGAGTTTTGAGAGTGCGTAACAAGATGGCTCCACCGGGGCCTCGGCTTGTTGCGCACTTTTTTTGCGCTCAAAGCAGAAAATGAAATTTTAGGAGGGCCTTTCAAATGGCTAAAAACAACATTGTTAATTGGGAAATGATCACCAATTTCGCCATCGATGCATTCAAGGGCTACGGTGTTCCCGAAGAAGATGCCAAGATCGTGGTAGACGTTCTTTTGGAATCCGATAAGCGCGGCATCGAATCCCATGGCGTGAACCGTTTCAAACCCGTTTATCTGGATCGGATCAAAGCCGGGATCCAAAACCCCGTAACCAATTTTGAAATCATTAAAGAAACCCCCACCACCGCTGTGGTAGACGGTCACGACGGTATGGGTCAGGTAATCGGCCATAAAGCAATGAGTATGGCCATTGCCAAGGCCAAGGAATACGGTATGGGTATGGTTGTTGTTCGTAACTCCTGCCACTACGGTATTGCAGGCTACTACACCTCCATGGCTACAAAGCAGGGCTGCATCGGTATGACAGGTACAAACGCTCGTCCTACAGTTGCTCCTACCTTCGGTGTTGAGGGTG
>JAZNEH010000195.1:0-9369 GCA_045588515.1 Eubacteriales bacterium | reverse complement strand
TTCGGTTCCGTTGGTGATTTCATTTTCAACCGCCCAAAGAACAGCATCATAATAATAACTTCCATTGGCCACATCCACAAAAGGATTGGCAGAGCCCACCTTGGGTTTCCCTTGGGAACGGTGGAGGAAGGTTACGATCTGGCCGCGGTTGCAGTCCATATCCGGGGAGAATTTGTTGGCCTCGGTACCGTTGGTGATGCCGTTTTCTACCGCCCAAAGAACGGCTTTATAATAATACGCATTGGGATCCAGATCGATAAACGGATTGGCGGAGGAAGAAGGTTCCGGCTTTCCGTTGGCCCGCCATAGGAAGGTTACGATCTGGCCACGGCTGCAGGTCATATCCGGAGAGAATTTATTTTTTTCGGTTCCGTTGGTGATTTCTTTTTCCACCGCCCAAAGAACGCCCTCTTCATAATAGGCGTCTGCCGGCACATCGATAAAGGGGTTTTGCAGGGGCGGTTTTGCGCCGTTGATGATCAGGGTGATGGTGGAGCCCTGGATCAAGGGGCCAACGGTGCTTTGGTCGATCACAACGCCCGGCGCATAGCCGGGATTATAAGAATCGGTGCGCACGTAGACATAGTATTGATTGCTGAGCACCATCGCCTCAGCCTCGGCCCGGGTTTTTCCCTTGAGGTTGGGAACGTTCAACGTTTGGGGCTGGCCGTTCAGCGAGAGAGTAATGCTGGAGCCTTGAATGACTAATGTGCCGGGCACCATACTTTGGTTGATAACGGCGCCGGGCGCATATTGCAGGTTAAAGGGGACCATCTGGGTGGTATAGTTCAATTTGGCGGCAGTTAAGGCGGCGGCCGCATCTGCCAGGGGCTTACCGGCCAAAGCAGGAACAACACTGTTCCCGGGGAGGCCGTTGACGGTTAAATGCACCGTTTCGCCCTGCAGGAGCTGGCTTTCGGCCGGAACGCTTTGGGCAATAACAGCCCCAACCGGATAATTCATATTATATTCAGCCAGATCCGAACTGGTTTTCAACTGCAGATTGCTCAGCATAGCATTGGCTTCAGCGCTGGTTTTGCCCAAAACATTGGGAACCGTTACATTCTGAGGCATCCCATTCACCGTTAGGGCAATGCCGGAGCCTTGCAGAAGGGTGGTATATGCTTGGATAGATTGGTCGATAACGCTGTTGGGTTTATAGAGTAAAGAATAGGGGTGTTCGTTGCAGGAGATCAAATTAAATTTTGAAATCTGTAACAGGTTCAGGGCTTCTTCTTTCGTCATCCCGACGAAAAGGGGAACTTCTTTGCGCTCGGGCGCTCCGTTCACCTCGATGGTGACGATGTTGCCCTGCAGAAGTTGCGTGCCAGCCGCAACGGATTGGGTCAAAACTTGGTTTTCGGTAAACCCGAGAGTATAGGGGAGCGTTTTAACCTGTACCGTTAACATTTTGGCGGCCAGCGCAGCCGTTGCCTCGGCTTGGGTGAGCCCCACCAAAGAAGGAACTTCCACGTTTTGGGCATCGCTGATAACCGTTAGCGTAATCAGGCTTCCCAACGGCAATTGAGCGTTAACGGCTTCGGATTGGCCGATTACTTCATCAACAGCGTGGATTCCGTCGAAGGGGGCACCTTGGATTGCCACTTGGAAGCCTTTGGCTTCCAATTCGGTTTTAGCGTCAGTTTTTGCTTTGCCGATCAGGTTCGGAACCCCAACCAACGGCCGGGGGCCGTTTACTTTAAGGGCAACCACTTGGCCCCGCTGCAGTTTGGCGTCGGCCGCTTCGCTTTGCCAAACAATGGCGCCCACTTCATAGTTGGGATCGAAGGGTGCAACAGCGGGATCGGGAACCACCAGCCCCAGCGCCTGCAACGCCGCAATGGCTTCCGCTTGAGGCGTGCCGATCAGATTGGGCATAAGCACTCCATTGGGATTATAAGTTATGGTGCTGTAAGCGATTTCTGCCGGGTTGATTTTAACCCCGGTTCTGGGTTCAAAAAATTCATGGTAATAATGATGAAAAACTTCTGCATTTTGTGCAGGGGCATTTTTCACCCGGAAGGTGATCTCGCAAAGATCTGCATTGCCTTGGAAAGCAATGTCACTGCTGGCGGCGGCGATGCCGATTTTGGCCCGCCCGTCGTCAAAGGGATCCGGGTTCACGGTCATATATCCGTTGAAGTTCAATTGTTCTTCTTTTACAAATTCCAAAATGGTGCCGTCATAGGTGAAGAAGAAGCGCATTGCCGCACAGGCAGGGGCATTTTCAACCTTCAGGCGCACAGCAATGGTATCGCCCAGTTGGGTCACGTTTCCGCCGGTCAGGGATACTTTCATTCCGGCAGGTTCGGCGGCGAAGGCAGAGGGGATCAGCATCACAAGAATCAGAATGGCGCTAATCAAACGTTTCATAGTGGATACATCCTTTATATTATTTTGCGACATTTTTGCAATAGTTCATCAGTATGGTGGCAACTTCTGCCCGGGTAGCGGTGCCCGAGGGATTGAGTTTGCGCTGATCGTTGCCCCGCATCAACCCGGATGCCACAGCCCATTGCATAGCGTCTTTGGCCCAATCGGCCACCTGATCGCCATCGGCAAAGGCAGAAAGATCGCCCCGGGCCGAGATATCGTAGCCCTCATAGGCGGCGTAGCGGTACAGAATGGTTGCAATTTGCTGGCGGGTGGTGAAAACATCGGGCCGGAAGGTGCTATCCACAAAGCCGGCCACAATGGAATTGGCGGCAGACCAAGCAACGGCATCGGAATACCATTGATCGGCCTTGACGTCGGTGAAGGAATGGCCGGAAACCGGCGGTTTGCCTTCTCGGTTATAAAGCACCTGCACGATCATCGCACGGGTGAAAATGGTGGAGGGAGAAAAGGTGGTGGTGTCGGTGCCGTTCATCAGTTGGCGCTCCACCACATATTCAATGGCGTTATGATACCAAGCATTATGTTCAATATCCCGGAACCGCTTGATGGAGCAAACGTGGGTTTGATCGGTGATATAATCATCCGCATCAAAGAAATCCACTTCGTAAACGAATTCTGCCGGGTTGCCTGCAAGATCTTTCAGGCCTTGGACCTCCACCCGGTAAACGCCGTCATAATTCTCGATGTTTTCCGGCCGGAAAATGATGCAGTTGGAGATGCCATAGGCGCTGTATTCCACATTGAAATAGTTGCCATCTGCCACAGAATAGGTTTCATCCCCTTTAAAGATCCAAACCGTTTCATCAGCCCGGCTGAGGGTTACAGTTAGTTCTTCTTTCACGGGATCCTGATATTTTTCCTCATTCAGGGAAATGCTCCAGGCGGTGGAGCCGTTGAACACATCGTTGGGGAATTTGCCGGAAGCGGGCCAGCCGATAAAATCATAATCAAAGTATTCAGCCGAGGTATCCAGCACCTGCTCTACCACGTAGTGGCGGTAGTTGAAGCGGGGAAGTTCCGGCTCTGTTTCTTCGCCGGGCGCCCCGGATTCTTCTGCGGCGGGAGTTGGCTCGGCAACCGGATCATCAGCGGGATCATCATAGGCATAGCCGAATCCCACTTTTCCCAATAGGGGGCTTAATTGCCAGCGGCGATGGCCTAAAAGAGCCAGATTGGAAGAAACTTCATCAACATTGCCATCGGCATCCTTCAAAATATCGCTATCGCTCATAAACAGATCCACCGCTTTAGAGGGTGAAACGCCGCCGGCCAGATTTGCGGCCGCCAAAGCAGAGATGGCTTGATCATAGAATTCCTGGCTCATTTCTTCCGGCTTCTCCGGCTGATGGGAGAAGGGCGTGCCGGCTAGCAAAACAGCGCCGTGTTGGGCCGCAGTGTTCAGTTCTTCGCTCCATTCTACCCTCGGCAGGCCGGCCAACCGGCGCAAAAGATTCAGCCGGTTCAAGGCAAGTTGCAGGGAATCTTCCGTTAATTTACCGGCAGAATGAGGGGCTTGCAGGGAAGGCGTTTCCTCAAAAACCGTTTCTGCCATTCCCAAGGGTGCTTCCACCATCATTTGGGCAATTTTCAACTCGGTAAGCGGAGTGAAAGCGGCATTGCCGCTGGTTTTTAAAATAACCGCCGGTTCTTCTGCTCCGCTATGGGCAGGGAGCAGGCCGAGAATAAGCGCAAATATTGCTAAAAGGGAAAAGATTTTTTTCTTCATTCAAGAGCCTCCTTATAAAACGAATTTTATTATATAGGAAGAAAGAGCGATTGGCAAGTTCCGATTGTAAACTTTTTAATGGTTTTTTCAGGAAAAAGAAAAATACCACGGTTTTCTAGTTTATCCAGCGGAATGTTGTTGACAGAAAAACGAAAAAATTATATTATAAATATGATATACTATAAATATAATATACTTGGAAAACTATGACCGAAAGGTTTATAAAAAAGAAAGGTAGGACAAACTATGGCGTTTTTCCTTCACGGGGTTCATCTGCCCCACAGAAAAAATACCGCAGATATGCCAGCCGTTTCTATGCCGGCTCCGGCAACGGTTTGTATTCCTATGGGGATGCATATCGGCGCACCGGCCAAGCCGGTGGTGAAACCGGGCGACCATGTGGAGATCGGCACGCTGATCGCAGAGCAAAACGGGCCGGTTTCGGTTCCGGTTTATGCCAGCGTTTCTGGAACGGTGAAATCCTTGGAAGAGATCCGGCAGGCCGGCGGCCAGAAGGGACAGGCGATTCTGATCGAAAGCGATGGCGAAAACAGCCGGGATCCCCGCCTTGCGCCTCCGCGGGTGGAAAGCCGGGAAGATCTGATCGAAGCCATTCGCCAAAGCGGTGTTGTGGGCCTGGGCGGGGCCGGATTCCCCACCCACGTGAAATTCAACGGCGATCCCGATAAAATCGAAGAACTGATCGTGAACGGCGCCGAATGTGAGCCTTATATCACCAGCGATTCCCTCACTATGACCCAGCGAGCCGATGAAATGGCAATCGCTTTGGACGTTATAGAAAAATATTTGGGGATCTCCAAAGTGATCATCGGCATTGAGGATAATAAAGCGGCGGCCATCCGGGAAATGCGGAATTTGGCCGCAAAGGATCCCTGCGTGCAGGTGAAAGTGTTGCCGGCCACCTATCCCCAGGGCGGGGAAAAGGTGTTGGTTTATCACACCACCGGCAAGGTGATCCCTGTGGGGAAACTGCCGCTGGATGTGGGATGCGTGGTTTGCAATTGCACCACTCTGGCCGCCATCGGCCGCTATTTGAAAACCGGGATGCCTTTGGTGGAAAAATGCGTCACGGTAGATGGAAGCGCTGTGGCAGAGCCGAAAAACGTGATCGCCCCCATTGGCGCTTCGATGGAAGCGGTATTTGAATTTGCCGGCGGATTTCTATCGGAACCGGGCAAAGTGCTCTATGGTGGGCCGATGATGGGCGTTGCCGTTACCGATCTGAGCGCTCCTATTATGAAAAATACCAACGCTATTCTGGCTTTCAATGAGCAGGATGGCGCACCTCAAAAAGAAACGGCCTGCATCCGCTGCGGTGCTTGCTATAATCATTGCCCCTTCGGAATTGATCCCCGGGCATTGGAAAAGGCTTATCATCAAAAGGATCTAGAAGGGATGGAACGGGCAGGAGCAGATGCTTGTATGGAATGTGGATGCTGCTCCTTCGTTTGCCCGGCCCGCCGGCCCCTGACTCAGGTGAACCGGCTGGCGAAAGCCGCCCTGCGGGAAGCCCGGATGGCCGCCAAAGAAAAGGAGGCGAAAAACTGATGGAACAGAAATTATATCTTTCCTCTTCCCCCCATATCCGCACCCCCCGTACAACCCGGGGCATTATGCTGGATGTGGTGTTTTCTCTGTTGCCCGCCACAGCGGCCGGTATCCTTTTCTTCGGTTGGAAAGCGGCTTTGTTGATTGCGGTTTGTATCTTCACAGCCGTGCTCAGCGAATATTTATTTAATCGAATCGCCAAAAAAGAGCAAACAGTCAACGATCTGAGCGCAGTGGTAACCGGTTTGCTTTTAGCGTTGAATCTGCCCGCTAACCTGCCGGTTTGGCAGGCGATGGTGGGAACGGTTTTCGCCATTGTGATCGTGAAATGCGTGTTTGGCGGAATCGGTTGCAATGTGGTGAACCCCGCCATCACCGGCCGGGTGTTTATGCTGGTGGCTTTCGGATCGATGGCGAAAGCGGCATTCCCCGTGGATAGCGTGGCTTCTGCCACGCCGTTGGTGGACCTGGCGGAAAATAAAATGCCGGATCTATTCGATCTGGTGATCGGCAACGTGGGCGGCGCCATCGGCGAAACCAGCGTGGTTGCCCTAATGATCGGCTTTGTTTATCTTCTGGTGCGCCGGGTGATCACCTGGCAGATCCCGGTGGCCTTCATCGGAACCGTGTTCCTCTTCACGTTAGCGGTAACGGGGGATCTGACGCTGGCACTGGCCTACATTTTTGCCGGCGGCCTATTCCTGGGCGCCATCTTTATGGCTACTGATTACGTCACTTCTCCCTCTGCCCCGGCAGGGAAATTGCTCTTTGGCCTGGGGGCAGGGATCATTACCGTTTTGATCCGATTCTGGGGCAACTATCCGGAAGGGGTTTCCTTCGGGATCTTGCTGATGAATATTCTGAACCCCTATCTGGAAATCTGGACTAAGCGGAAGATATTCGGGGGGAAAATGAAATGAATAAATATCTAAAAAGTGTGATCGCCTTAACCGGCATCTGCGCTGTGGTGGCGTTATTGCTTTCCGCCGCCAATATGCTCACAGCCCCGGTGATCGCCGAAAATGAAAAAGGCGCCGCCAACGAAGCGTTGCTGGTGGTGATGCCGGAGGGCGATGGGTTTGAATTAATGGATCTTTCCACTTATGAATTACCCGAAACCGTGAAAGAGGTTTATAAGGAAAGCAAGGGCGGCTATGTGGTGAAACTGGAAACCGCCGGTTATTCCACCGGGCTTGTGATTATGTGCGGCGTGGATGCCGCCGGAACGGTGACCGGCGCCACTTGCCTTGCCAGCGGCGAAACCCTTGGCGCTGAAAAAACCTACGGCGAAAAAACCGTTGGCAAAACCTTGCAGGATATCGATGGCGTTGATACGATTGCATCCGTAACCAAAACAACGGCCGCCTATAAAAATGCGGTGAAAGATGCTTTGAATACCGCTGTGATCCTGGGTGGCGGCAGTGTGGATCTCCGGGATGAAGCCCAGATTCTCAAAGATCAACTTTCTGCTGTTCTGCCCGCCGCTGAGGGAGCGTTTACCACATGGTTTATGGTGGAAGAACTGGAAGGCGTGGATGCGGTTTATCTGGCTGATAACGGCGCCGGCGTGGTATTCCAAAAAGGGGAAGAATTCGTTTTGGATGATGCCTTGGCCCAAAAAGTGAAGGATTCCAAAATCGAAGCCGTGGATATCAGCGGCTATGAACTGAACGCTTCCATCACCAAGGTGGAAAAAACCGCTTCCGGGAATTATGTGTTTGAAGTGAAGGGCAACGGATTCGGCATCAACGGGGATAAATATTATAATCCCTCCGGCGAGCCCATTGTGATTCGGGCGGCCCTAACCCCCGCCGGCAAGATCTTGGCCTGCGAAACCGTTTCCCAGAAAGAAACCGACGGGTTCGGCTCTGCCTGCGCAGATCCCGCCTTCTATACCCAGTTCAACGGGAAGGATGCAAGCAACTATAAAGAGATCGACGCCATCAGTGGCGCAACGCTGACAACCAACGGCTATAAAACAGCGGTCGGCAAACTTTTTGAAGCGGTGAAAATTTTGAAAGGAGAGGCCTGAAGATGAAAAAAGAAAGTAATCTTTCGGTATTATTCCGGGGCCTGCTCCGGGAAAATCCCGTATTTGTTCTGGTATTGGGCACCTGCCCCACGTTGGCTACCACTCAAACGGTGGTGGGGGCCTTTGCGATGGGGCTGGCGGCTATGGCCGTTTTGATCTGCTCCAACGTTGTGATCTCCCTATTGCGGAAGGTGATTCCCGATACGGTGCGGATTCCTTGTTATATCGTGATTATCGCCGGCTTTGTAACGGTGGTGCAGATGTTGATGCACGCTTTCTTGCCGGAACTCTATGAGTTGCTGGGCGTTTATCTGGCGCTCATCACCGTAAACTGCATTATTCTGGGCCGGGCTGAAATGTTTGCCGGCAAGAATACGGTTGGCCGCTCTGCTTTAGACGGCATTGGAATGGGCCTTGGCTTCACATTGGCGCTGCTGGCAATGGCAACCGTTCGGGAAGTCTTCGGCGCCGGCTCCTTCGCCGGGATGCCCATCCCCTTCCTGAAAGATCATACCATTGATATTCTCACATTGGCCCCCGGCGGCCTGCTGGTTTATGGCCTTTTGATCTTTGCCGTAACGGCGTTGACCCAAGGCAAGGCCCCAAAGAAGAAATCCTTTGGCTGCGAAGGATGCCCTTCGGCGGGTAATTGCTCCGCCTGCGCCGGAAAGGAGGAAAACTGAGATGGAAAATACAAAATTACTCATCAGTATCCTCTTAGGCAGTATTTTAGTCAATAACTATGTATTGAGCCAGTTTTTGGGCATCTGCCCCTTCTTGGGCGTTTCTAAAAAACTGAACCAAGCCACTGGAATGGGGATCGCTGTGATCTTCGTAATGTTGGTGGCAACGGCAGTGACCTGGCCCATCCAGAAATATATTCTGGATACGATGGGGCTGGGCTATATGCAAACCATCGTGTTTATTTTGGTGATCGCCGCTTTAGTGCAGTTCACCGAGATCGCTTTGAAAAAGTTCATTCCTGCGCTTCATAAGAGTTTGGGCGTTTATCTGCCGCTGATCACAACCAACTGCGCCGTTTTGGGCGTAACCATCAATAATATTACCGATGGCTATGATTTTCTGCAGTCTATGGTGAGTTCCTTGGGTTGCGGCCTGGGCTTTTTATTGGCGATGGTGCTCTTTTCCGGGGTTCGTTCCCGGATCGATGAAACAAAGATCCCCGCTTATCTTCGGGGCTTGCCGGTAACCTTGATCGCCGCATCCTTTGTTTCGCTGGCGTTTTTCGGCTTTGCCGGGATCGTTGAAAATCTTTTGAAGTGAGGGTCGGTCTATGACAGAGATTTTATTAGCACTGGCGGTAGTGGCCGGGGTGGGTCTGGTTGCCGCTGTTTTGCTTACCGTTGCTTCCCATTTTCTCCGAGTGGAGGAAGACGAACGGGTGGGCCTTTTGCGGGCCTGCCTGCCCGGCGCCAACTGCGGGGCTTGCGGTTATGCGGGATGCGATGAATATGCCAAGGCCTTGGCTGAAGGCGGCGTGAAAGCCAATCTTTGCATCCCCGGCGCCGATGCGGTTGCGGCAGACCTGGCCGGAATTCTGGGCGTGGAGGCCGAAGACGTGGTGGAGCATATGGCGGTTGTGCATTGCAACGGAACCTGTGAGGCCACTTCCAAAAAGGCCGTT
>JAZNEH010000194.1:0-5730 GCA_045588515.1 Eubacteriales bacterium | reverse complement strand
TGATTTTGAGGCACTAAGCCCTCGATATCCACAATCATCACTTCGCTTCTTGCATCTTTTTTCCATGATTCCATAAATACACCCCCGTTTCTTTTATTATACCAGAAACAGGGGCGTTTGTATAGTTTTTTGACAGTCTGTGAAAAAGAACTTGCTCCTCAAGAGCAAGTGCTTTGTCTATTTCAGCGTTTCGCTGGTATTGGGAACCAAGGTACTATATAAAAACAATACGTCCTGATCCTTGAATTCAATGAATTGTTCCAGCATAGCAGGTTGGATATAGCGGATATCCACCAAGGTAATTTTCTTATAATGCTCAGCCAGAAGGGGCGCAATGGCCGAACCGAAGGAATCCCGGAACAGGATCAGTTCCCGATCGGTGGTGGCTTTTGGGTTTTCAACGGAGATCAACGAAAGGGAGCCAGAAAGATAGGTTTCATAGGGATCCCGGCCGGTAGCCTTTTCCATATCGTAAAAAGAGATCTGCCGGTTATTCTGATGGTCATAGACCACACAATCCTGCATCCAGGGTTGTTCCAGAACGGTGAGGGCATCCTTTTTCAAGGGCAGGCCGGTTTGGCCGCTATAGGCGCCCTTAAAATCATCATTCAGCACCGATTCTTTCCATTGGCCGGAAGCGGGCAAACCCATTCCTTCAAAGAGTGCCGAAGCAACGGGAACCAAGCGTTCTTGGCGCCAATGGGGATCGGTATGATAATAATCCTCCTTGCTGAGCAGAGAGAAAAGATCGAGATATTGGGCTTGAGGAAAGCCCTTTTTCAGAAACTCGGTCATAGCGGAATAATCCATCTGCAGGTGGCCGGTTTCGGATCCATAAAAATAATTCTTATCCGGAACGACCGTTTGATAAACCTTCATTCCCTGCAGATAGCGATCATAAACGGCTTGAAACCGCTGGGTGGCGTGGGTCAGGGATTCCTCCCGCAGGGGGTATTCCATTTTAACAGCGTTTCCTTCCACTATATAGAAATCGTTATTATCTTTTTTGCCGAAAAGGCCGTTGGCCTTTGCTTTCATCGCACGGAAAACATCCCGCAACGGGAACGCATCCAGCGCATAATCTTCAAACCCGGCCATAAACTTCCCGTTCAAAACACTTTCGACCGAAAAATCCGGAAAATCAGCCAAGGGCCGGCGTTCGCTTTCGGAATAATCCTTTTGGGGGACCAACAAGCAGGCAAGGGCGCCGCCCAAAATCAACACAGCGGAAAGACCGCAAAGAATCTTATTTTTCATAGGGCGCACCTCCTAAAATCTAAAATACAAAAAGGGATTGAAGGAGCCATCCACCAAATAAGCGGTGGAAAGCAATAACACAACCGCAACCCCTAAAGGAGCGATGATAGCCAAGACACGTTTTCCAACCGAATGATTCTGCAAAAACCGAATTCCGTTACGAAAAAGCGGGGTTGCACCAAAGACTGCGATCACCAGAAGAACGGCATAACTCTTTAAATAATACAGCGCTTCTGCAGAAAGCAGGGGCGCCCCGTTTAAGCCGAACATCCCGACCACATCCCCCAATGCTTGTGGCAAATCGACGGCGTTAAACAACACAAAACTGATTACAACCGCCAGCAGCACGTAAATGCGATTCAAAACTTTGCATTTATTCAGCCACTTTAGTAAAAACAGTTTTTCTACCATCAATAGAACCGCAAACAATAAGCCCCAAAAGACAAAATTCCAAGCAGCGCCGTGCCAGAGGCCCGTTAACATCCAAACGATCAGAATATTCAAAAGAAACCGCAATTTTGATACCCGGTTTCCTCCAAGGGGGATATAGACGTAATCCCGGAACCAACTTCCTAAAGAAATATGCCAGCGGCGCCAAAATTCAGTGACACTGCGGGAAATATAAGGATAATTAAAGTTTTCAATGAAATGAAAGCCAAAAATTCTGCCCAACCCAATGGCCATATCACTATAGCCGGAAAAGACGAAATAAATATGCAGAGCAAAGGCAATGGCATAAATCCAATAAAACAAAACGGATTTTTCATCGGAAGAACGGAAAATTTCTGTCAGTTCCCCCAGTTGGTTGGCAATCAGGATCTTTTTGGCCAATCCAACTGAAAAACGGCGAATGCCGGAGGCAGCCAAATCAAAGCTATGGGTTCGGGAAACCAATTCTTTTGCCACATCTGTATATCGCACAATGGGCCCCGCAATCAATTGGGGGAACATCGCAATATAAGTGCCCAGCATCAACGGATTCCGTTGGGCAGGCTCGCCCCGATAGACATCGATCGTATAACTTAATACTTGGAAGGTATAAAAACTGATCCCGATCGGCAAGGCGATGCGTAATAAGGGCACCGAAAGGCCCGTTGCCGCATTGAAATTTTCCAAAAAGAAATCGGCATATTTAAAATAGCCCAACACTGCCAGATTGATGACTACCGATGTGCCGCAAAGTATTTTTGCTTTACAGGTGTTGCGAAATCTTTCAATTCCCAGGCCAAAGGCCCAGCCCATCAGAATTGTGGCGATCATCAAAAACACGTATTTAGGCTCACCCCAGCCGTAAAATATTAGGCTAAATAAAAGCAATAATCCGTTTTTTAATCCTTTAGGACTGATAAAATAGAGAATTAATACGGCGGGCAGGAAATAATAGAGAAATGTGATACTGGAAAAAAGCACTTTTTACTCCTTAAAAAAAGCGGCCCGGAGGCCGCTTTATATTCTTTTACTCTTGGAGAGCGGATTCGCTCACGATGGTATAGGATTCAAACGCTTTTCCAAGGTTATTTTTGAAAGTATTGATGATCTCGGTTGTGCCAAAAGCCGTAATCATCTGATTGCCGTTTACAGTTACGATCAAGAGCGTATCGGGCTGGCCGCAGATCCACTGACGGTTCTTCAGGTTATTCAGGATGGCATCGGCCAGGGCGGAAGCATCGGTGCCTTCTTTCAAGGTATAGCAAGCGCCGGTGAAGTTATTGGCGTTCATCATATGCAAAGCAGAGGCGGCATCTTCCACCTTAGAAGCTTCAGCAGCGGGCAAGCCCATAGTAGCATCCATATCTTCAGCCAGAGTAACGTCATACTTGCCGGCCCCTTCCATATTCATATTATTGGCATCGCCACCGCCAACGGGGAACTTTTCTTCTTCTGCATAACCGGCAAAGATCTTGTTCAGAACTTCAACAGCGGTCATCTTAACAGCGTTATCATCATTTTTTTCTTCGCCTTTTTTACCACAAGCGGTAACAGTCAGCAGCATCATAGCCGCCAGGATCATAGCTAAAATCTTTTTCATTTTTCGGGAACTCCTTTTTCATTTTTTTGATAAATTACGGCAGTGCCATCCGGATTGAGGGCCAATACATAGACAGCCTTATGGCGATCTCCGTTGAGAGAAAGTTCCAAAATTTCATTTTCCACGCCGGAAAGATCCCAACGCACTTGCATATTCTTTGCGGCAGTCAGATCCGTGCCGACAAACAGCAGTTCTCCGCTTTCGGGATCGTAAACCTGCAGTTCTCCGCCGGATACGGAAATTTTGGTTTCTCTTGATAATTTGATCTCCAAAGGTATTCCGATAGGCGTAACCATTTTTTCGCCGAAAGGAACGGCTTTGGCGGCCATAGCGGGCGTGATGGAGATCACTTCTGCGGACAGAGGCTCGCCCTCGTATAGAACCTCTGCTCCGGGAGTGGGGCGCATCATAAAGAAAGCCGCAATGCAAACAATCACCAGGCAGGCCACCCCGCCCAAGGCCTTTTGCCATTGGCGGTTCAGCGTTATGGGTTTGGCTCGCAGTTCTGCGCTTTCCATAACCCGTTGTTTCAGCGTATCGGGTGCTTTGATCTGCCGATAGGCATCCACTTGCTTTGGATCGATCACGATTCGGTTTCCTCCTTTTCCATTTGAAATCTTAATTTTTCCCGGGCCCGTTGCAACCGCATCTTAACAGCGGAAGGCGTAAGCATTAATATTTTAGCCACTTCTTCCACAGAAAATCCTTCATAATAATGAAGTAAAACGGGTTCACGGTATTTTTCTGGCAATTCTTCAACCGGAAGGGCAATCGTGGGCTCTGCAGGAGCAGCCAGATGGCGGAAATCCTCCAAGGGCTCATATTGCCGGATCTTTTCACGCCGCAAATAATCCCGGCTACGGTTGATGGTTACCCGAAGAAGCCACGCGCGCCTATGGGCTTCATCCCGGAACAATTCCCCGTGATCCAGATAACGCATAAAAACATCGTGGACAACATCTTCTGCGTTTTCCCGATGGCGGGTGCAAGAGAAGGAGATCCGAAAGAGCAGATCCGCATAACGATCATAAACGGTTTCAAAATCCGATTTTGAAGGATCAAAACTCATTTCTCTCCCCCTTTCTATAAGGATCACGTTTCAGAAAACAACTTGGTCACATTTTTTTGAAAAATTATTCAGAAAGTTCCATCCATTCTTCTGTGAGTTGATCTTGTTCTTTACGCAGGTCTTCTAATTTACAGCAACATTCTTCCAATAATTTATAGTCGGATCCGGCATTCTCCAATTTCCGGCTCCATTCGGCAATCTCTTCTTCCACCCGGGCCAAATCCCGCTCAATCCGGGAAATTGCTTGGCGGCGGGCCGCCTCTTTGGCACGTTCTTCTTTCGATTTATAGCCGGAATTGGCGGCAGGCTCTTTCTTTTCTTTAGCGGGGGCCGGAGCAGAAGGCTCTTCCTTCCAATAGTCTTCCAATTTTTTCAGTTCTTCCAAGCCATGGGCTGTGAGTTTCAAAATCCGGGTGGGAACATGAGAAAGAAAATAGCGATCATGGGAAACCACCAATAAATTTCCTGCAAATTCCGCCAAACTCCGCTCCACTTCTTCTCGGGCCGGCAGATCCAGATGGTTGGTGGGTTCGTCCAACAACAGCGTATTACACCGTTTCAACATCAGATCTGCAAATTGAAAACGAGCCCGCTCCCCGCCGCTCAAGGTTCCTACTTTCAAATCCACTTCTTCGCCCAAAAAGGATACCTGCGCCAGCATAGACCGGAGTTGTTGGTTATTCAAAAGAGGCCAACGGTCGCTAAGTTCCTGCAAAACGGTATTCTCATCCCTTTGAAATTGCATCGCCTGATGGAAATATCCCAATTGGATATTGGTTCCCCAGCGAATGCGTCCCTCTTTGACCGGAAGTTCCCCGGTCAAAACAGAAAACAGCGTGGTTTTCCCAGTTCCGTTATCGCCAACAATGGCGATCTTTTCGCCCTTTTGCATCCGAAAGGTGAGATTTTCAAACAATTGGTGATCTTCGCCTACCACCACCGAAAGGTCACGGCATTGCAATACGTCATTACCGCCCCCGATATCCACCGGAAATTTTAAATGCAAGCGGCGTTCTTCCGTCTTAGGGCGTTTGATCAGTTCCATCTTTTCCAACTGCTTACGGCGGCTTTTTGCCATATTGGAGGTTGAGGCACGCACCAAGTTGCGATCAATATAATCCGTTAATTTCGCAACTTCCTTTTCCTGCTGTTCAAAAAGCCGTTCCTGTTCTTTAAGCCAAAGGGCTTTTTGCTCCTTAAAAGCGGTATAGTTGCCGGGATAGGAGCGAATCTTGCCTGCCTCCATATCCCAAATTTCAGTTACGCAACGATCCAAAAAGAAACGGTCGTGGGAAACTAGGATCACAGAGCCTTTATAGGCCTTTATGTAATCCTCCAACCAGGAAAGGGTTCTGAAATCCAAGTGGTTGGTAGG
>JAZNEH010000193.1:0-5107 GCA_045588515.1 Eubacteriales bacterium | reverse complement strand
ACAAAACAACGCCAATCCACCACCAAATAGACCATAGCCACAACCGTTACCGCTTTCCCGCCACGGAATCCGAAATAAATAGGAAAGGCGTGGCCCATAGAACAGCAAAAGCCACTGAACGCCACCATAGCCTGCCAATAGGACGCATCATTAAAAATCATTTTCGTGATAACCAACGGAATCAAAGTCTTCAGAAAATCACCCATCATAGTGATGATCCCGAATTTGGTGCCGTATGTACGAAGCATATTGGTTGCGCCGGCATTTCCAGAACCCGACTCACGCACATCCTCGTTCATCTTAAATTTTGAAATCAGGATAGAGCAATTAATGCTCCCGATTAAATATGAAATCACGCCAACGGCAAGGATCGTTAAAATCATTGGCCAATTGATCATTCATTTTCCCCTCTTTCACGGATGATAAAGCGAATCGGTGTTCCCTTAAACCCAAATGTATCCCGAATCTTATTTTCTAAATAACGCTGGTAGGAAAAATGGAACAAATCTTTGCGATTAACAAAAAACACAAACGTAGGCGGCTGTGTGGATGCTTGCGTCATATAATAAATCTTTAGCCTCCGCCCTTTATCCGAAGGAGGCTGAACTCTGGCAGTTGCATCATTCAAAACATCATTCAACATCCCAGTTGAGATACGCCGTTTGTTTTCTTCATAGGCTGCCTTAACAACACTAATTAGCTGCTGAAGGCGTTGTCCTTCTAAGGCCGAAATAAACACAATTGGAGCAAATGACATAAAGGAAAGATCCTTTAAAATCTGTTTTCGCATATTCTCCATTGTATTGGTTTCTTTTTCAATCGCATCCCATTTATTAACCGCAACCACCAAGGCTTTTCCTTGATCGTTGGCATAGCCGGCAATTTTCGTATCCTGCTCTGTAACGCCTTCGTTAGCGTCCAGCATAATAACGCAAACATCCGCCCGTTCAACCGCCATATAAGAGCGCAGAACACTATACTTTTCAACGCTTTCTTCCACCTTTTTCTTCTTGCGAATACCGGCAGTATCAATCAATGAAAAAGTTCCTTCTTCACAAGTATACAATGCATCTACTGCATCTCTGGTAGTTCCGGGAATATTAGAAACGATACAGCGTTCTTCCCCCAAAAGTTTATTAGTCAGGGATGATTTACCAACATTAGGTTTCCCCAACAAAGCCACTTTAATAGGGGCGTTTTCTGTTTCATCTTCTTCATCAAAAGAAAGATATTTATAGACTTCATCCAGCAGATCGCCGGTGCCGTTACCGTGAACAGAAGATACTGCAACAGGCTCTCCAAGGCCTAAATTATAGAATTCATAAAACTCCATCGGCGGCGTTCCCAGCTGATCCACTTTATTTACGCATAAAACAATCGGCTTCCCGGAACGGTGAAGCATAGCGGCAATTTCATGATCGTCTGCCGTTAAGCCAGTTTGAATATCTGTGAGAAAAATGATACAATCAGCGGTATCGATCGCCATCTCTGCCTGGCGCCGCATTTGCGTTAAAATGATATCTTCCCGTACCGGCTCAATACCGCCGGTATCGATCAGCATAAAGTTTTTAGCCCGCCATTCAGCAGTGGCATAGATGCGATCCCGGGTAACACCAGGCGTATCTTCCACAATCGAAAGTCTTGCACCAACCAGTTTATTAAACAATGCGCTTTTACCAACATTTGGACGGCCCACAATGGCCACAACCGGTATGCCCATTTTATCACCTCTCTAATATTTTATCCAAAAGATCTGCTCCATCATTCATCGAAATCTCAATTGGCCGTTTTAAACCGTTCGATACTTCCGCCAATGAAACGCTATCTAAAAACAGATCCTGCTCCGCCCGCAACATACTGCTGGGAATCAGCAAACGTTCAGGCAATTCTTTTTCTTTCAGTTGATCCAAAATATCGGTTCCCGTAACCAAGCCGGAAACAGTAATTTTTTCTCCGAAAAAATGGTTTATTATGGGAAAAATTTCAAATGTTAATCCGTTGAACTTTTCCTGAACCGATGATAATAATCGCCCCATATATTCAGCAGCCAAAACGCCGGTTATAATTCCAATAGATCGTTTTTTTCCATCACCGGTTTCCTGCGCTAAAGCTTCTGCAAACTCTTCCTCTAAAGAGCGCATCAAACCAACGCCATTTTCAATCTGCGGGTACCCGTCGTAATAGTCTTCATCGGGGATTTCCTTCCCTGCCAGAATATAAAACTCATCGGATGCATAGCAACCACGCAGACCGGTATGTTCTTTTTGTTCAAGCCCAATACGTTCAATGATCTCAAGAACGCTTTGGGCATCCTCCTTCTCAAAAGGAAGCAGAGGATAAAGGCCATCCCGATGATCGGAGATCCCCACCGGCACTACGCTAGTACTCTTTACATAAGGCGCCAATGCCGCAAGATCACGTAGGCTTTTTTCCAAATGTTCCCCATCGTTTACCCCTTTACACAAAACGATCTGGCAATTCATCTCGATTCTGGCATCGGCAAAACGGCGAAGAATCTCATTAATCTTTCGTGCATTGGGATTTGCCATCATCCGAACCCGCAGTTCAGGATCAGTGGTATGAACCGATATATTGATAGGAGAAATTCGCATTTCAATGATCCGATTCAAATCTTCATCCGATAAATTTGTGAGGGTAATGTAATTCCCCATCAAAAAGGATAGGCGGGCATCATCATCTTTAAAATAGAGCGTTTTACGCAGTCCCTTTGGTAATTGATCAATAAAGCAAAAAATACATTTATTTTTACAACTCCGTTGCTGATCCATCAGATAATTTTCAAAATCAAGGCCCAAAGGTTCTTCGCTATCCTTTTCAATTTCAAAAAGGACCTCTTCTCCGTCGATTTCGATCAACATAGAAAGTTCAGTTGCCGCTTCATAGAACATATAATCGATCACATCTTTAATTTCATGGCCGTTTATGGCAATCAAGCGATCCCCGGCCTTCAGCCCCAATTCTTCGGCCAAAGAGTACTCAGCAACGCCGGAAATAACAGCGGACATTCGCCCACCCCCTTTCTTCAAATTAATAACAAGAAAAAAGAGAAGGCAGTGATCCCGCCTTCTCTATCTCAAACTCCAAACTTACTCTGCAGAAGCTTCTTCCTTCGTTGCAGCAGCGGCCTTCACAGCGATCTTGCCGTCTTTAACAGACAGAGTATCGTTAACATAGCCACATTCGGGGCAAGCCTTATGAGGAGCCTTCAGTACATGACACTTGGGACATTCTACCAAAGTAGGAGCGTTCAGCTTAGAAACGCTACTTCTTCTCATATCTCTTCTAGACTTAGAAACCTTTCTCTTAGGAACTGCCATTTATCTTTACCTCCCTTAGCATTTACTACACGTTAAGTATACCGATTTATTTATCGGCATCCCGGGCCTCGCAGGAACACTTTTCTAAATTACGGTTGCATCCACATTCAGGGCATAAACCCTTGCAATCTTCCGAACATAGGAACCGTTCCGGAAACTCCAGAATAATTTGGTTTTTTGCTTCTTCCTCGGGATAGAACATATAGTTCTCTTCAATCAAAACTGTATCGTCGCTCTCTTTAAGGGGATCCGTTATCATTCTTCGGCAATTTTCAATATGCAATTTTCCGCTGACAGGCTCCAAACACCGGCAACAGAAACTTTCATATTCAAGATCAATAACCGTTGTACAATGAACTAATCCGTACTTGGCGTGAATATCAAAATGAACAATCGGTTCAGAAGGAAAAGTTGCAATAGAATCAAATTCCTGCGTCTTTAACTTAAAGTTTACTGATTTTTCATATTGTTCCAGCCAAAAAGCGTCTTTTAAATTGATTTTCATAATATCCTCACAGAAGAAAAAACCAATAGCAGATAATATTATAATGATAAATTACCCGCTTGTCAACAAATATTTTTTCTTTTCTTTAATTTTTGCATAAATTATAGATTAAATTCACGTTTCGCATCTTCCAATGCGGCAAAAATCACCTTATCCATATCATAGTAACAATATTTCCCCAGCCGACCACCAAAAATCACATTATCCTCTTTTTCGGCCAAAGCGGCATATTGGGTGTAAAGAGCACCGTTTTTTTCATCATTCACCGGATAATATGGCTCCATGCCGGGTTTCCATTCCGCCGGATACTCTTTGGTAATAACCGTTTTGGGTTGCGTTCCGTATTCAAAATGTTTATGTTCAATCACCCGAGTGTAAGGTGTTTCACGGTCGGTATAATTCACCACCGCAACTCCTTGCTCATTTTCCTTTTCCAGCAACTCGGTTTTAAAGCACAAACTACGATATTCCAAAGGCCCGTAGCAATAATCGAAATAAGCATCAACGGTGCCGGTATAAACGATCTTATCTGCCATTGCAGACCATTTTTCTCGGGCTTCCAGATAATCAACGTTTAAACGAACATCGGCCCCCTTCAGAAGTCCCTCGATAATTTGATTATAGCCGCCAATCGGAATTCCTTGATAACGATCATTAAAATAGTTATTATCATAGGTGAAACGAACCGGCAAACGTTTGATAATAAAAGCGGGAAGATCTTTGCAGGAACGGCCCCATTGCTTTTCGGTATATCCTTTTACTAATTTTTGATAAATATCCGTTCCAACCAAACTAATAGCCTGTTCTTCCAGATTAGCAGGTTCCCCCGAGATAGCAGATCGCTGCTCTTCAATGATCTTTTTTGCTTCGTCCGGCGTTGAAATTCCCCACATTTTACTGAAAGTATTCATATTAAAGGGCATATTATAGATTTCGCCCTTATAATTCGCCACCGGCGAATTGGTATAACGATTGAATTCAGCAAATTGATTCACATAATCCCATACTTCTTTAACATTCGTATGAAAAATATGCGCACCATAGCGATGAACCGTGATCCCATCCATCGAATCACAATAAATGTTACCCCCGATATGATTTCTCTTCTCAAGCACCAAACAAGTTTTTCCGGCCCGCATTGCTTCATGCGCAAAAACAGCACCGTACAATCCACTTCCAACAATTAAATAATCATATTTCATATCGCTTATACCCTTCTCTTTTCTAACTAAAGTATACATCACAGCCCCTTGAAAAACAAGAC
>JAZNEH010000192.1:0-2728 GCA_045588515.1 Eubacteriales bacterium | reverse complement strand
CATGCCAAAGAGTTTTATTTTGCCCTTGTGATTGACGGAGAGGCCACAGAATGATGCGGATTCCGCAAAATGCAGAGTGCCATTCTGGGCGGAACAGTGAAAAAGCCGGTTCTAATGCCTTTAGCGGCCAAGGATATTGAGCGGTTTGCCGTTATCATCAAATATGCCGACGGCCGAGAAGACGAATGTTTCCCCGTTTCTCTGGAAACCGGAAAGCATATCGTTTCCGGGCGCCTGGGTCTATACGGTGTTTGGGCTGATGGCGAAGTAGAAAGTATTTCCTTTGAAAACCGCATTTTAGATACCGATATTTCCCTCTGCGCTTTAACCGTGAACGAAGCGGCACCCCGCATCATTGCCGATCCCTTTGCATCCAAAAGAAAAATCGCCCCCAAAGGCTTTGATCTAAAACCGAGCGTTACCCTTTGCGGAGATCTGCTCACCCTGCAAAATGGCGGGATGGAAGTGGTTTTGGATACCGCCAACGGCCTGCAGATCGTTTCATTAAAAAATGCTTTTATTGAAAAACTACAGATCGGCGGTTCTCTTCTGCAAATTCGGTTTGGCGAGGAATTGATTACACATTTTGAGCGAAAAGCCATAACAGTGGATGATTCTGCCCGAATCACCTACGCTTGGGGAGATCTTTGGATCACCGTTTCGTTGGCTCCCACCCATACTGACGGATTCACTCTATCTATGTCTGCAAAAAATACCGGCAATCAGGAACTTTCTTGCGGAATCTTATTCCCGGCCCTGAACAACGTTCAATTCGCCGATGAAAAAGACACTTGGTATTTTCTGCCCAAATATCAAAATCTGGAGAGTAATGAAACCTGTTTCTTCTATGAAGAATCGGCGCCTTCTTATCCCTTGCAGTTTTTTGATCTTTTCAGCCAAACCCAAGGCGGCGGCATCGCTGTTTGCACCCGGGAGCGAGAACAGACGGTTCGAAAATACGGGTTCCAAAAACAAAAAGGGTTCATCCAAGCATTTATCGAATATCCTGATATTTATATGAACATTGCACCCGGCGAAACGTTTTACGGCTCTGAAACCGTTTTCTATTCCCATAGCGGAGATTGGAAAGCGGCCTTTGCGGAATATAAAGGGTGGTTAGACAGTTGGTATGTTCCTTATAAATGCCAGCATCGTGATTGGTATCGGCAACTGTTTTGGCTGATTGCCGAAATTACCGATTACATTGATAAACCGGAAATTTCTAAATTCCCGGTTTGGTATGATAAAGAGAAGAAGGAACATCATTTTGAAAGAATTCTCAACGAGCAAGCAGAACTCTATGGTGCAATGCCGGATATTTTGCATCTTTGGGGCTGGACATGGTCGGAAGAATATAAACATATGCTCTGGGGCAATTTCGGCGGAGATGATTATGAGATTGAAGGCGGCTTAGAAGCCTTCCGCAATGCTTTGGAATCTGCCAGTAAAAAAACCGGGGCACAAATTTCCCTTTATCTACACCCTACCCTGCTCAGCGAAGCCTACCCGGAACTGGAGCAATATAAACACCTATTGGTTAAAAATGAACGAGGCAAATATCTGGGCCTCGGCAATACCCTTAAAGATACCTTTGCAAACGATCCCGCCAACGAAAACCACGTGGATTCTTTCCGAATGTGCCACGCAAACAAAGACTGGCGGCGCAGAATTCTGGATATGTATCCCCGAGTTCATCAAGAAACCGGCGTAAACATTCTTTACGTAGATGAATTCTCCTTGCGGGTAGATAACCGATGCTATGCCGAAGGGCACGGCCATTCTGTGCCTTCCAATCTTTTAAAAACAGACCGGGAATTTATCTCTGAATTACGAGAAATGATGCCGGAAGAATGTGTTTTATACGGCGAATACTATGCGGCCGATGTCAATGCACGGTATATTGACTGCAACATTTCGTATTACATTGTGGATGCCGTGAACGATATGATCGCGCAAGGAATGCGCTCCGACGATGGCGATGACACCTACTGCCGATATCTGACAGATGCTTATCGCTTTGCTTTCCCCAAAATCGTTCAATTAATTCTGCCGATGGCAATGCGATATCTTTCCTGGCAACCTTTAAAGGCCACTTTCTGCAATGCTGAAGCGATCTATGACTCCTTTTGGGATGCCGAAGAAAGCCGAGGCAGGAATTTTATGGCAAAATCCTTTCTCACGAAGAAAAAGTATGCCGACTGTTTTTCCTGCGACGAACCGAAAATGTGGATCAATGCGCCCAACGAGGCGCTCTGCATCAATGAATTTCCCGCTAAAAACCGCACTGCATATACCCTATTCAATCGCGGGCACCACACTTATTTTGGCGATGTTCTTATTGTTCCGCATCAAGAAGGCAACATTTATTTTGATGCTTGGAATGAATGTGAGGCAAAAGTGGAAATTCTTGAAGGAATGGCACACATCAAAGGCCGGATCAGTGCACACGATGTGGGTTGCATCGTTATTTCTCAAAAACAATAGGTTCCTCAAAATAAAAAAATCCCCAATAGGGGATTTTTTTATTTTGACAAAATTTATTTAAGGTGCTAAATTGTTTCATTAAATCTTGACAAATAGATAATAATTAATTAAAATAATTATGTTATTTAACAAGAAGGAGAAATAAAATGACTTATAAAGTTGGTGAAAAAAAAGACGGAAAACTTGTTGTTGATTTTAAACTTGACAGCAAGGAATGGGAGGCTGAAGTTGAAAAGGCCTACCA
>JAZNEH010000191.1:0-9165 GCA_045588515.1 Eubacteriales bacterium | reverse complement strand
AAATAATTTAAAACAACATTCATTCTTCTGCTCCGATAACGCTTTCCATTGCCGCCAAAACCTCAGTTCTTCCCTCTTTGGTTTTAGAAGAAAAAGCCAAAATCCGTTGGGGATGGAATTCCTCATAAACTTCCCGGATGGCTGCCAGATTTTCCTGCACCGCTGTTTTGGAAAGTTTATCCGCCTTGGTTGCAACCACCCAATACGGAATACCGGCCGATTCCAAATAATCTGCCATATCCAGATCCGCCTCTGTGGGGCCATGGCGCAGATCGATTAAAGATAGCGCCAGGCGTTTATCGCTTTCAAAACGGAAATAGGCCTCCATAAATCGGGCCCACTTTTCTTTTTCCGCTTGGGAAACCCGGGCATACCCATAACCGGGCAGATCCACTAAAAATAATTTTCGGTCGATCTCGTAATAATTAATGGTTGCCGTTTTTCCGGGCTTTTCAGAAGTGCGGGCCAAAGATTTCCGTTGCAACAAGCAATTAATCATAGAACTTTTCCCCACATTGGAGCGGCCGCAAAACAAAACCTCCGGCAACCCTACCTGAAATTGGGCAGGGCGAACGGCAGAAATCTTAAGTTGAACCTGATGGAGATTTAAAGCCATATTTCTTTTCCAACACCCTTTTTACCGGCCTTTTGAGGCGGGCAAATAAAGGTCTTTCTCTTTTTATTTGAAATCCCCAATACGCCTTTGATCACTTCATCAGCGTGGGATACAGCAATAAATTCGATCGATTGACGCACTGTGGAATCGATTTTTTCCAGATCCGGCAGATTGGCTTTGGGGATATAAACAGTCTTTACGCCGTGCTTATAAGCGGCCATGGTCTTCTCCCGCAGGCCACCGATGGGCAGAACCCGGCCGGTGAGCGTGATCTCGCCGGTCATAGCAATCCGATTACTGGCCGGAATCCCGGTGAGAGCGGAGCAAACTGCTGTGGCAATCGTAATGCCGGCGCTGGGGCCATCCTTCGGAACCGCCCCTTCCGGGAAATGAATATGCAGATCCTTGGTTTTATAAAAATCGCTGCTGATATTCACCCAATCAGCAATACTCCGCAAATAGGAAACCGCCGCCCGGGCGCTTTCTTTCATCACGTCGCCCAAACTGCCGGTCAATTCCAGTTTGCCGGTGCCTTCCAAGGCCGATACTTCCACTGTGAGCATCTCGCCACCCACAGAAGTCCAAGCCAAACCGTTTACAATTCCGCAGAATCCTTCATCATATAAGGGTTCATCTTTATATTTCTTAGGGCCCAATAAAGCCTCCAACTGGCCGGGCGTAACGCTGAGGCTCTTTTGCTCTTCATCCACGATCTTCAATGCAGCCTTGCGCATAATTTTACCAACGCAACGTTCCAATTCACGCACGCCGGATTCTCGGGTATAACCATTGATCATTGCCCGCAAGGCGGCATCACTGAACTTTACCTGGGTTCCCTTTAGGCCGTGATTCTTCCGCTGTTTGGGAACGAGATACTGCTTAGCAATATGAAATTTTTCTTCGTCCAGATAAGAAGAAAGTTCGATCACTTCCATCCGATCCAGCAACGGTCTGGGGATGGTATCCAAACTGTTGGCTGTCATCATAAAGAATGCCTGAGAAAGATCCATCGGCACTTCAATATAATGATCCACATAATTGCAGTTTTGCTCCGAATCCAAAACTTCCAAAAGCGCAGACGCCGGATCCCCTCGCAGATCGGAGCACATTTTATCCACTTCATCCAAAAGGATCAAAGGATTACTGCTCCCAGCCTTGATCACTGCATCTGCAATACGGCCGGGCATTGCCCCAATATAGGTTTTCCGATGTCCCCGGATCTCCGCCTCATCATGGACGCCGCCCAGACTCACCCGAGCCAATTTGCGGTTGGTTGCTTCGGCAATACTCCGGGCAATCGAGGTTTTACCAACACCCGGCGGGCCCACCAGACAAAGAATCTGGCCGCCCACCGCATTCAAAGAACGAACCGCCAAAAATTCCAATACTCTGGTTTTCACTTCGTCTAACCCATAGTGATCCCGGGCCAAAATTTCCCGGGCGATCTTAATATCAGTGTTCTCCTCGGTATAAACCCCGAACGGAACTTCCAAAACGATATCCAGATAACTGCGAATCACCGCACCCTCATGGGAAAGGGGCGGCATTTTAGCCATCCGATCGATTTCTTTATTCAGTTTCTCTTTCACTTCATCGGAAGCGTTGAGTTCTGCCACTTTTTCATAGTAGCCATCAATATCGTCGCCGTTTTCATTTTCACCCAATTCATCCTGGATCACCCGCATTTGTTCATGCAGATAATAATCCCGCTGATTGGCCTCAATAGATTCCCGGACCCGGGCATGGATTTCCTGTTCCATTTTAAGAACTTCATTTTCCCGAATCAGGATCTCCAACAGTTGTTCACAACGTTTTTTCGGATCCAGTTGTTCCAGAAGGTCTTGTTTTATATTTGGATCCAGAAAACTTTGGGCCAGCATTTTATCAGCGCAACGGCCCAGATCCCGCTCTGCAAACACTTCCGGCGAAACCTCTTCGTTCATTTTAGGCAACATCGTTACATAGATGCCATAGGCCTCTTTCAAAGAGCGCAATAAAGCTTCCCGATCGGGGGTATCGGAATTCAATTCAATTTCATCAATAGGAAAAACCACTCCCACAAACATTCCGCGCCGTTTTTCCACTTTTAAAAGATCGCAGCGGCAAACGCCTTTTCCCACGATCCGAATAGCGCCTTCGGAAAGTTTGATCACTTGGCTGATCTTCATCACGGTTCCAACATCACAAAGATCTTCGTTGCCGGGATCATCTACTGCAATATCCCGTTGGGAAGCAACGATCACCAAGCCATCTTGCTTGGCGGCCATTTCTACAGCATTCATCGACATTTTCCGCACTACATCAAATGTAATATTACACCCGGGCAACACCACGATTCCCCGAGAGGCGATCAACGGATGCTGCTGCAGGCTATTATTATTTTCAATTAAATTAATTTCAGACATAATTACTCCTAGAAAACCTTATATTTAAGTTATTATACTAGATTATAAAACAATAATCAAGGCTTTTTGTGAACACATTATGAAAGGAATGTAAAAAGAGATGGGTTTTCACACCCATCTCTTGTATATTATCGATGCTCCAGATACTCGCCATCTGCGCCATTCAAACGAATCTCTTCCAAAGTTGTTTGAATTTTAGGTGCATCCATATAGGGACGGCGATCTGGATTATAGCACCATTCCACCGCATTTTGGATAATTCGGCGCACATAAGGATTAGCAAAAGAACCGTTGGTTTCATGGCCGGGCTGAAAATAAAAGATCTTTCCATAGCCACGGGTCCAAGTGTAGCCGCTACGGAACACTTCGCCGCAATCAAACCATCCCTGAAAGATTACGTCATCCGGGCGAGCAATATCAAAAAATTCGCCGTAACATTCTTCCATGCCCAATTCAATATAATCGGGAATCCCTCTTGCAATCGGGTGGGTGGCTGAATATTAAAAATCCGTTCAAAGGTTTTATCCCGCCATTTTAAATTACAGGTTGTGCCGTTTAACTTTTTAAAAACCTTAGAATGATGGGCAGAATGAAGAGCGATAAAACCCATCCCCTCCATTACCCGGGTATAGACTTTTTCTACCACCGCATCGCTGACCTCGTTATGAGCCTTATGACCCCACCAGATCAAAACGTCCGTTTCCTTTAAAACGTCATCAGTAAGGCCGTTTTCCGGCTGATCCAATCATGCGGTTTTCACCGAAACCTGCTCTTCCCCCAGTTCCCGAACAATTTCAGCAACAGTTTCATGCAGCCCGTTAGGATGCATAGCAACCGCTGCATCCTTGCATTTGGGAGCAGCAGGGTTTTCATGGCGATATTCATTCCAAACAGTTACACGGATCACAGAAAATTCCTCCTGAAACGATAAAATTTGAAGGAATTATATCACGCTTTTTTCTTAATTGCAAGTTCTTTTCGAATTTGCCCCGCCGCATAAGCCAGTTTAAGAATTGCCAGACCAAAATACAAAGAGAGGATGATCCCTTCCAGATGATAAAAGGAAATCACCGTTGCGCCCGACCAAACCGAAAGATAGGGATATTCCAATAACTGAAATCCACGTTCACCCAAAACGCTATAAGAAATCAAAGAAAACGGCACCAACATTAAACACAGAATCAGCGGCGCCGGTTTAGCATCTTTCCCCGCAGAAAAAGGTTCCCCAAGGGCCAGTAAAAGAAAAATCAACAAATCCCAGCCGCTCTGCACTTCAGGAATGGTATTGATCTGCTTCAAACCGGGTAAGGCTCCCAACAATAACATTGAAAAAAATGCTATAAAAGCAACACCCCACCAATGGGCGATCCTAAGCCATTCCCCTTCTGCGATCAGCGGAGCAAAAACTGCCGCACCAAGCATCAAAAAAAATAGAGAGATCCAGCCGCCACTATCTGAAAATCCCAAAGCCGTTACTCGGGCAGAAATTAACGCCGCAAGAATACCAAATCCGGCAGAGAGCCAACAAACACCTCTTCGGGGTAAAGGAAGAAAGTAAAATAACAAGCCAAACGGAATCAACAGAAAAATACCGGTAAAGGGGATCCTTCGCAACAAAAACCAGCCCATAGCCGCTGTTTCAGCCAAGATCCATCTACCCCATTTTTGATATTTCATAGCCTTCTCCCCCTTTAATATAAACCGGATTTCCCTTTTGGTTCAACCAATCGGTCAGGGTGTATGTCCTTTTTAACATTCGTGCGCTTCTTGCGATGTCAAGTGAATTTACTTGATCTCCAAAAAATCCATTTTCTTGCGGATTTTCCCATAAAAACACCGGTAAATTGCCATGTTGATTTTCTCTTTTCGAAAAGAACTCCTCCACGTATGGTGTTAACGTTTCAAGATCCCGCTCTGATATAATTAATACGGCCGCATCCCGAAGAAACAATTCTTTCCCATAGGTGTGGGAAAGATTTTCAATACAATTTTCCAAACTATCCCCCGAAGCTTGCACGATTGATTTGGTTTTTCCTAAATAATTTTCAAAATCCGGCTCAAACAGTTCAAACTCCACCGCTATAGTTTCCCCTTTCATTCGAAGAGCGATGCCGGAAACCTGAATGAAGCCATGAGAATTATAGTAAGGAATCCACACCGTTCCGATCAATGCGACAACTATACAGAGGATCCCTAAAATTAAACGCCCCTTTTTCATCATTTTTGCCGCCTTTCATCTTGCGCAAATCGTGGTTGACGCCGGATCATCTTCCAATAAGGCATTCTTAATAAAGTATCCTGATTTCCTTGTTTTTTATCCATCGTATAAAGATACGGAACACCCAAGGATTCCAATGACGCTAAATTCATCAAGAGATAAACCCCAACTACTGCCACGCCGGGCAATCCCCAAAAGAATGCCAATAAGATCCCCGCCAAGCGAAAATAAAACACCGGCCCTTTCAAATCCCGCACCATTAATCCTGTTGCGCCGGAAAAAGCCACAATAATAACCATTGGAACCGAAACGATTTTACTATTTACCGCTGCATCTCCCAATATAACCGCTCCCACCACATTAAGGGCCAAGCCTAATCCCGATGGCATCCGGCTCCCTGTTTCACGCAGGATTTCAAAGGCCAAAAAGAGAATCAGGATCTCCGTTATGGCTTGGATCGGTACGCCGAGGGAAGCTGAAAGAACGGTATAAAGCCAATGAGCCGGCAAAGCCTCCGGGTGATGACAAACCAAGGCCAAATATACCCCCGGGAAGAAAACGGCAATCAAAAAGCCGATTACACGCAAAAACCTTCCGATGTTGGCATAAATATAATTTTGATAATAATCATCGGGACTTTGGATGGATTCTGCAAAAATATAAGGCACAGTTATCACCACCGGCGACCCATCCAAGATCACGCCGATCCGCCCTTCCAGTAAGCGGGAAACCAAAACATCAGGCCTGCCGGTGGTTCCAACGGTTTTAAATATACTAAATTTCCGTTCCTGCACCAATTCTGCCAAAACGTTACCATCCAAAAGACCATCGATGTCAATTTTTTGAAGTCGTTTTTTTAGTTCTGCCACCAGACTTGGATGGACAACGCCATCCAAGTAACAAATCGCCAATTTATTATTGGCACGCCGCCCCACATTAATAAATTCACTCTTCAAAGAGGAGTTGGCCAATCTCTTTTTTAGAATTCCTAAATTAGCCATAATGTTCTCGTTAAAGCCATCCTGTGGACCCATCAAGCTTCCTTCCGATTCCGGCACTTGAACACTTCGACTGGCAATTCCTTTGGCATCAATGATCAAGCAACGGTCTGCATCCCCTATCAAAACAATGCAATCGCCGAAACAGAGTTGATCCAGCGCTTTTTGAAGATCCTTGCATATTTCTACGCTATGATTATTGATTCCGCCCGCCAAAGCCCCCTCCGGCGTCGGTTCATAATTTTGGGTGGTCAAAGGGCGGATCACATCCCGATCCGCCACATCATTACTCACCATCGCCGCTGAAGCCAATACAGCAATTTTTACTGTTGGAAAGTTTGGATTCCGGACCCGTTTAACTCTTAAAGTATCATCCCGCTCCAAGGCGGTTTGAATCGATTTTAGATTATTATCAAACGATGCTATAAAATTCATATGATTCCTCCTGTTTCCATTATCGTCTTTCGGTGAAACAATTATGCAATCCTCTTGATTTACAAACCAAAATACGATAAAATAATGAAAAGGAGAATGACTATGATTTTCAAAAATATTTTATTCGATTTAGATGGAACTCTTACTGACCCCGGCTTAGGGATCAAAAACTCAATTCGTTATGCTTTAAATAAAGAGAAATTGCCTGCACTCCCTGAAGAAACGCTAAATTCATTCATCGGCCCCCCACTCATCGAAAGTTTTATGAGATACTGCGGCGCAACTGAAGCAGAAGGCCGGCATTTAACCGAAGTTTATCGGGAATACTTCCGGGAAAAAGGCTTATACGAAAACGTGGTTTATCCCGGAGTTCAAGAAACCTTGCAGAAATTAGTAAAGCAAGGCCATCGTTTGTTCGTTGCAACCAGTAAGCCGGAACCCTTCGCCAAAACCATTCTGGAACATTTTGATCTTCTTAAATATTTCCTATTTGTTGGCGGCGCTACGATGAACGAAACCAGAACAAAAAAACACGAAGTGATCCAATATGTTCTGGATGAAAACCATTTAAACCCGGCAGAAGCATTGATGGTTGGGGATCGTTCTTACGACATCGACGGTGCCCATCATTGCGGTTTGAAATCGGTTGGTGTTCTTTATGGATATGGAGATGCCAACGAATTAAAAGCGGCGGATTATTTGGCCGAAACGCCGCTTGATTTATTGAAACTTTAACGGGAAGGAGCGCTGATCCGCTATGAAACGCATTATTTTTCATATTGATGTGAACAGTGCTTATCTTTCATGGGAATCGGTTCGGCGAGTGCAGGCAGGGCAAGAAGATCTGCGGCTTGTTCCCGCTGCCATCGGCGGTGATCGAGAAAAACGAACCGGCATTATTTTAGCAAAATCCATTCCCGCAAAAAAGATGGGCGTCAAAACCGGAGAGCCCATTGGAATGGCCTTGCAAAAATGCCCCGAACTCATTCTTGCCAAGCCAGATTTTCGGCTTTACGAAGAAAATTCCAGGGCTTTTATGGAGATTTGCCGCACTTATGCGCCGGTTTTGGAGAAATTCTCCATTGACGAATGTTTTTTGGATATGAGCGGCACCGGTTTTTTATATCCTGACCCGGTAAAACTTGCGCATCAAATCAAAGATGAGATCCGGGATCGGCTGGGCTTTACTGTCAATGTGGGAGTCGGTTCCAATAAATTATTGGCAAAAATGGCCAGTGATTTTGAAAAGCCGGATAAAGTACATACCCTCTTTTCAGAAGAAATTGAAACCAAGTTATGGCCTCTGCCTGTAGACGATCTCTTCACGGTGGGCCGGGCCACCGCTGAACGCTTAAAAAGCGCAACCATTAAAACCATCGGGGACCTTGCCAATACCGATCAACGCCAAATTCAATATTTGGTAGGGCAAAAACTGGGTTTAACGATTCATCGGTTCGCTAACGGAATTGATGACTCCCCCGTTTTGGATCACCCGGAAGATGCTAAAGGCTATAGTAATTCTATTACTTTGGAAAAAGACGTTCGCACGATGGAAGAAGGAAAACGGATCTTATCTTCCCTCGCCGATAGCGTTGCCTCACGAATGCGGGCGGATCGCGCCCGGGGCGACTGTATCTCTGTTACCATTCGGGGAAAAGATTTCAAGGATCATTCCCATCAATGTAAATTACTGCAACACACCGATATCACATCAGAGATTTATGGCGCCGCACAACGACTTCTAACGGAACTTTGGGATCAACGAACCCCTTTAAGGCTGTTAGGCCTTTCGGTAACCGGCATTACCCGGGAAGAATTTGTTCAATTGTCCCTGATCCCAGATGCCCGAAAAGATAAGGAACGAAAAATCGATCAAGCCATGGATTCGATCCGCAATAAATACGGACGGGCAACTATCAAGCGGGGTGCCAGTTTGATGACAAAGCAGGAAGTGGGGAAGAAACATAAGGCTCAAATGGAGTTGGATCAGAAAGGAAGTACAAAAAATGAAAACCATTAGACCCTATGATAAAACTGAGAAAAAAGGACGCCTTTGGGCCGCCCTGATTCTTATTTTTAATTTTCTTTTTTCCGGGCTGTTTCTGGTAGTTAACTTAAACCCCCTGATTCCCTTGATCCAATTCGGACTTTCCGTTGCATTATTCTGCGGATATAAAGGCATTCGGTTTGTTTATGCCGCTTCTGCCCTCTTCAATCTTTGCCTAACATTATATTATTTATTGGGCGGAGTCTTTTCCGTGGATCGATGGAATCTTTTAGCGGTTCTGGGACTGGTTCTTTTCGTCTTCTATGCGCTATTTTGCACCCTCTCCGCAATCCTTTATTATGTCAGCAAAGCAATGGATGAATATATGTATCGCAGAAGAACAGATTATTGATATATTTTTAAAAAATCAATTGACATTTTCATTTTGATATGCTAATATATTATGGCTATCAATTGATGCGGGTGTAGCACATCGGCTAGTGCAT
>JAZNEH010000190.1:0-12164 GCA_045588515.1 Eubacteriales bacterium | reverse complement strand
CCATGGTTCAGAAGACTCAGATCCCCGAGTCCAACGACTGCTACGATGCAGCGGTTGAGCTGATCGAGTCCGATGGCTGCGATATCATCTTCGCAGATAGCTTCGGCCATGAGAACTTCCTGATCAAGGCTGCTCAGGAGTATCCCGACGTAGAGTTCTGCCATGCTACCGGTACCCAGGCTCATACCGCCGGGCTGAAGAACTTCCACAACGCTTTTGCTCATATCTATCAGGGTCGTTACCTGGCCGGTGTTGTTGCCGGTATGAAACTGAACGAAATGATCGCCAACGGCAAGATCACCGCTGATAAGGCTAAGATGGGCTACGTTGGTGCTTTCACCTTCGCTGAAGTTATGTCCGGTTATTCTTCTTTCTATCTGGGCGCTAAGTCCGTATGCCCCACCGTTACCATGGACGTTAAGTTCACCGGTTCTTGGTACGATGAGCAGAAAGAAAAGGAAGCCGCTCAGGCTCTGATCGCCGGCGGTTGCGTTCTGATCAGCCAGCATGCTGACTCTATGGGCGCTCCCACTGCTTGCGAAACTGCCGGTGTTCCCAACGTTTCTTATAACGGTTCCACCGCTGCTGCCTGCCCCGAAACCTTCCTGATCTCTTCCCGCATCAACTGGACTCCCTATTTCGAGTATATGATCACCCAGGTGAAGAACGATGCCGCTATCGACACCGACTGGGCCGGTACTCTGGAGAACGGCGCTGTTGCTTATACCGAACTGGGCAAGAACGTTGCCGCCGGTACTGCTGAAAAGATCGCTGAAGTTGAAAAAGGCCTGAAAGATGGCACCATCAACGTATTCGATACTGCTAACTTCACCGTTGGCGGGAACAAGATCGATTCCTATAAGGCAGACGTTAATACCGATGCCAACTTTGAAAAGGATACCGAAGTTGTTGCTAACGGCATCTTCGAAGAATCCAAATACCGTTCCGCTCCCTACTTTGATGTTGAGATCGACGGCATCACTCTGTTGGATCGTAACTACGGCTAATATTTGATACCGATCTTAGGCGGGGCCTTTCGCCCCGCCTAAATTGGTTCTATAATCTTGAAGAATAGATTGCAAGTTTTGCAATCTAGCCTTGAACATTATGGATGATGAAAAAAGGAGGATTTCTCTGGTGGAAAAAAAGGCAGCGATCGAGCTGAAAAATATTACCAAGACCTTCGGTAGCGTGGTGGCCAATAAGAACGTGAATCTGGTCGCCAATCGGGGGGAGATCTTGTCCATCCTGGGCGAAAACGGCAGTGGTAAAACAACGCTGATGAATATGATCTCCGGGATCTACTTCCCGGATGAAGGGCAGATCTTCATTGATGGGGAAGAGGCGGTGATCGCCTCTCCGAAGGATGCTTTTGATTATCAGATCGGGATGATCCATCAGCATTTTAAATTGGTGGACGTATTCAGCGCAACCGAAAATATCGTGTTGGGGCTGGAACAGAAGGAACGGTATAACCTGAAGAATGCTGAGGAAAAAGTGGCTGCCATCTGCGAGCAGTATGGCTTTGATCTGGATCCCAAAAAGAAGATCTATACTATGGCTGTTTCCGAAAAGCAGACCGTTGAGATCATCAAGGTGCTGTATCGGGGCGCCGAGATTTTGATTTTGGATGAGCCTACTGCAGTTCTAACTCCTCAGGAAACCCAAAAACTCTTTGCCGTTCTGCGCCGGATGCGGGACGACGGCAAGTGTATTATCATTATTACGCATAAACTCCACGAGGTGCTGTCCCTTTCCGATCGGGTGGCCGTTCTGCGGAAGGGCGAATATGTGGGAACGGTGAATACCGCTGAAACCAACGAATCCGAGCTCACCGAAATGATGGTGGGTAAAAAGATTTCTTTGAACATCGAGCGCAGTGAGCCCAAGGATCCCCAGCCCCGGCTGGAGGTGCACCACGTGGATTGCTCCAACCGTGAAGGGACTCTGGTGCTGGATGACGTTTCCTTCGTGGCTAATGCAGGCGAGATCTTGGGGATCGCCGGGATTGCCGGTAGCGGTCAGCGTGAACTTTTGGAAGTGATCGCCGGCCTGCAAAAGACCGATAGCGGTGCCGTATTGTATCATAATCCCAAAACCGGCAACGTGGATCTTCTGCAGGGCAAGACCCCTTTGCAGATCCGGGAATTGGGTGTGCGCCTTTCCTTCGTGCCCGAGGATCGTTTGGGAATGGGCCTGGTGGGCAATATGGATATCACCGATAATATGATGCTGCGGAGCTACCGCCGGGGCAAATCTGCTTTTTTGGAGCGCAAAGCCCCCAAGGATCTGGCGGAGCATATCATCGAAGAACTGGAAGTGGTGACCCCCGGTACCTCTACTCCCGTTCGCCGGCTTTCCGGCGGTAACGTGCAAAAGGTGTTGGTAGGCCGCGAGATCGCCGCTTCTCCCACGGTACTGATGGCCGCCTACCCGGTGCGGGGTCTTGATATCAACTCTTCTTATACCATTTATAATTTGCTGAACCAGCAAAAAGAAAAGGGCGTAGCGGTCATCTTCGTAGGCGAAGATCTGGACGTTCTTTTGGAACTGTGCGATCGGATCCTGGTGATCGGCGGCGGTAAGGTGACCGGCATTGTGGATGGCCGCACCGCCACCAAGGAGCAGGTGGGTCTGCTGATGACAAAAACCGAAGGAGGGGATGTAGAATGAGCAATAAAGTCAAAAAGCATCATGAACCGCTGATCCATATCGTTAAGCGGGATGATCTGGCCGGCTGGCAGGCTTGGCTGATCCGGGTGGCCGCCATTCTGGTGGGCGTATTGCTGATCGGTGTGATCTCTTCCCTTTTGACCGGCAACAACTTCTTCGGGGTATACGAAAGTATGTTCCGGGGCGTGTTCGGCCGGATTTTCCAAGGGAAGACCCATATGCTTTGGAAGTTTGGCCAGGATACCGTGATCCTCCTGTGTTTGGGTCTGGCTGTGGCGCCGGCCTTTAAAATGAAGTTTTGGAACTGCGGTGCGGAAGGCCAAGCCTTGGTGGGCGGCCTGGCAGCGATGTTTTGTATGATCACCTTCGGCGGCAAGATCCCTGAAGGGCTTTTGGTTCCCATCGTGATCGCGGCCAGTATTCTGGCTGGTGCCATCTGGGGTGTGATCCCTGCCATTTTCAAGGCACGTTGGAATACCAACGAAACCCTCTTCACTCTGATGATGAACTATGTGGCAACCCAGTTGATTGCTTACTATGTTTATATCGTAGGCGGCGGCTCCAATGTAATCACCCCGGTTTCCACCGGCGCCCTGCCGGTGATCGGCAATAAGCAGTATTTGATGAATATTCTGATCGTTGTGGTTTTAACCGTAGCGATGTATATTTACTTGAGATACAGTAAGCAAGGGTATGAAATCTCCGTTGTAGGCGAAAGCCAGAATACCGCTCGCTATATTGGAATCAACGTAAAAAAAGTAGTGTTGCGCACGATGATGCTCTCCGGCGCCGTATGCGGTGTGGCCGGGATGCTGTTGGTTTCCGGCACCGACCATTCCATCAACACCAACACCGTTGGCGGCCAGGGCTTTACCGCTATTATGGTAGCCTGGTTGGGTAAGTTCAATCCCTTCGTGATGGCCTTGATGTCCGCCTTGATCGTGTTCCTGAAGACCGGTACCGCCAAGGTAGCGGACCAAAACTTCCTGAACAGTTCCTTCTCGGATATTTCCGTGGGGTTGGTTATTTTGCTGTTGGTAGGCTGTGAATTCTTTATTCAATATTCGGTTCGGCTTCGTCGGGCTAAAAAGGAGGTAGAAGAATGATCGTTGAATTTATCAGCAGAGCAATTCTGTTAAGTATTCCTCTTCTTTATGGCTCCACCGGCGAGATTTTGACCGAAAAATCCGGCCACTTGAATCTGGGTATCCCCGGTATTATGTACGGCGGTGCCATCGGCGGCGTGATCGGGGCTTTCCTCTATGAGAATGCCTGCGGCAACGTGGTCGAAAATATGAACCCCTTCTTGGCGGTTTTGTTCCCCTTCCTGACTGCCGTTTTGTTTGCGGTGCTGATGGGGCTGATCTATAGTTTTATGACCGTTACTTTGCGGGCGAACCAAAACGTAACCGGCTTGGCACTTACCACCTTCGGTATCGGCCTGGGCAATTTCTTTGGCGGCTCCCTCACCAAACTGGTTAAGAGTGATCTGCCTTCCATCGCTTTGACTAAGACCAGTAAGTTCTTTAAGGCAGAACTGCCCTTTGCCGATGATCTGGGTTGGTTTGGCGAGATCTTCCTTTCCCATGATTTTCTCACGTACCTGGCGATTGCCATTGCTCTGGTTGCCTCTTTTGTTTTAAAGAGAACCAGAGTAGGGCTGAATCTGCGGGCTGTGGGCGAAAACCCCGCCACCGCCGATGCCGCCGGTATCAACGTAACCCGTTATAAATATGCGGGCATCTGCATCGGCAGTGCCGTTGCCGGTTTGGGCGGTTTGCAGTACGTTATGGCTTATGCCGATGGTGTATGGTCCAATAACGCCTTTGGCGACCGTGGTTGGATGGCGATCGCATTGGTTATTTTCGCTTTATGGAAACCCAATATGGCGATCGTTGGTTCTTTCCTGTTCGGTGCATTGTGTAATGCCAATAACTACGTGCAGGGCTTGGGTACCGAAACCCAAGAACTTTTTAAGATGCTCCCTTATATCGTAACCTTGATCGTTCTGATCATTACCAGTATGCGCAAAAAGCGTGAGCATCAGCCCCCCGAGCATTTGGGCTTGCCCTATTTCCGCGAGGAGCGGTAAAAATTTTGTAAAAGCCTTGCAAAATTTTATATTTCTGTTATAATGTTCAATGGCTTGAAAAAATAATAATAAAATATGCCGTTGTCCTCACGACAACGGCATATTTTCGGGAAAGAGGAACATACTATGAAATACGACGTTCTTATTATCGGTGCCGGCCCTGCCGGAATCTTTACTGCGCTGGAATTGGTGCGCAAAGCCAAAAGCCCCAAAAAGATCTTATTGGTGGAAAAAGGCCGAGCCATCGAAAATCGTAGCTGTCCCAAATCTAAAACCAAAAAATGTGTCAACTGTAAGCCCTATTGCCATATCACCACCGGCTTTTCCGGTGCGGGCGCCTTCTCCGACGGTAAGCTTTCGCTGAGCGCCGACGTGGGCGGCGATCTGCCCAACCTGATCGGCTTTGACCGGGCTCAGGAAACCATCGAATATGCCGATAAGATCTATTTGGAATTCGGCGCCGATACCAAAGTGGAGGGTGTCAGCAACCCCACTGAAGTGAAAGAAATTCGTAAGCGGGCCATTCAGGCCGGCTTGAAATTGGTGGATTGCCCGATCCGCCATATGGGCACAGAAAAGGCTCAGGATATCTATTATGCTATCGAGCAGTATCTGCAAAAAGAGGGCGTGGAGATGCGCTTTAACGTGGAGTGCACGAACCTGATCATGGGCGAGGGCCGCTGCCTGGGTGCTTATCTCAGTGAAGAGGGCAAAAACAAGGAAGTTTATGCCGATCACACCATCGTGGCCACCGGCCGCCGGGGTGCTGAATGGCTGGAAAGCCTCTGCACGGAGCATAATATCGAGCATATGCCCGGCACGGTGGATATCGGCGTGCGGGTGGAAGTGCGCAATGAAGTGATGGAGCAGGTGAACGAGGTTCTTTATGAATCTAAATTGGTGGGTTATCCTCAGCCCTTTAAGAATAAAGTGAGAACCTTCTGCCAGAATCCCGGCGGATTTGTGAGCCAGGAAAACTATGATAATGATCTGGCAGTGGTTAACGGCCATTCCTATAAGGATCTGAAGAGCAACAATACCAATCTTGCTATCTTGGTTTCCCATAACTTCAATACGCCCTTTAATCAGCCGATCGCCTATGCGCAAAAAGTGGGCGAACTTTCCAATATGTTGGCCAACGGCCATATTTTAGTGCAACGGTTCGGCGATATTTTGGATGGCAAGAGAACCTGGCAAAAGGAACTGGATCGTTCCAACCTGAAGCCCACTCTGCCCGATGCGGTAGCAGGGGATATTACAGCCGCTATTCCTTATCGGGCGATGATGAATATCATCAATTTCATTCAGGCCTTGGATCACGTGGTGCCCGGTTTTGCCTCCACCGAAACCTTGCTCTATTCCCCGGAACTAAAGTTCTATAGTAACCGGGTGACTATGGATGAAGATTTTAATACCAGCGTAAAAGGCCTCCATTGCTTGGGGGATTCCAGCGGCTGGACCCGTGGCCTGATGATGGCATCGGTTATGGGTGTTTTGATGGGCCGTAAACTGGCCGAGGAGAATGAATGAAAGAACTGAAAACAGTGAACCTGTTGGATCTTTCCCATACTGCCGCCCGCTCTCTTTTGGAGCGGGCGGTTTATCCCTGGGAAGCATTGAGCGGAATTTCTGCGATGATTAAGGAACTGGGGCCCACATTGGATCCCAATGAATACGATCACCCGGCACCGACCGTCTGGATCCATAAGAACGCAACGGTGGCGCCCACTGCCTTTATTGGTGCCAATGTGATTATTGGAAAAGATACTGAGATCCGCCATTGCGCTTTTATCCGGGAAAATGCTTTGATTGGTGAAGGGGCCGTGGTGGGCAACTCCACCGAACTGAAAAACGTGATTTTGTTTGATGGAGTGCAGGTGCCCCACTATAACTACGTGGGGGATTCCATTTTGGGTTATAAGGCCCATATGGGTGCCGGCGCCATCACCTCCAACGTGAAGGGCAACCATAGTTTGGTGTCTGTTTCTGTTGGCGAAACTCGGCTGGAAACGGGACTCAAGAAGTTCGGCGCCATCCTGGGCGACTTTGCCGAGATCGGTTGCGGAACGGTTTTAAACCCCGGCTCCGTGGTGGGGCAAAAGGCCCAGATCTATCCGCTTTCTATGGTGCGGGGCTTTGTTCCCGCAAACTCTATCTATAAAAAACAAGGGGAAGTCGTGATAAAAAAATAGCCAAGAACCTTTTTGAAAAAAGGTTCTTGGAACTCCAAAAACTTTCAAATTAATCATTTCCGGATTGAAAGTTTTCGAAAGGGGTTAAAAAAGGGGGAAACCTTTTACAAAAGGTTTCCCCCTTTATGATCATATTATAAACCCTCTTCCGTTTGGATCAAAATTCCTTGTGATTCCAATAGGGCGGCAGTGATACCGTTGCCGGAGATCAGTTTTTTTGTAAAACTGCCGTCATAGATCCGGCCGTGCCCGCAGGAAGGGCTCTTGGCCTTTAGGATCGCCCGCTTGCATCCCAGGATGCGGCAAAGTTCCAAGGCTCCTTCTGCCCCTTTTTGGTATTGGGCGGTTACATCGGTCCCTTCGGCGTTGATCACCCGATCACCCTGAATTTCTGCCGGCGGTCGGGGGGTAGGTAACCCGCCCATACATTCTGGGCAATAGGGGATCAAATGAACGGTTTTTGCCAGTTCCAATGCCTTAGGGTGAGGCTTAGACTTTCCGTCATAGCGGCAGGGCAGTCCCAAAAGGCAAGCGCTGATTAAAATCGGTTCCATTATTTCTGAACGCTGTTCTTTACCACCAGATCAATGGCGTAATCTAAAACTACCTGATCTTTGGCGGCATCTTCGCCAACAGCCTTGATATAAGCGGCTCCGTCGGCATAGCCGTTTTGGGAAGCATAAGTGGCGGCGGCTTTCTGGATGTCCTCTTCGGTGGGGGCATAGCCTTCCGCATCGGCAATGGCATAAGCCACCAACTGGGCCGTTACAATATTATTGGCATAGGCATCCGCATTGGTATCGAAATCACTCTGCGAGATCTTATTAGCAGAAAGAAAGTCATCCAGCGTATCAAAAGCATTTTGCTTGGCAATGGCGGTGTAATAATTTACAAATTCCTGCCGGGCCAGTTTCACTAATTTTTTGGGCAATTTGGAAACTTTGGCATTTTGAACGGCATTGGACCAAAGAGTGCTCTTCTTTTCGGTTTCAAATTCGTTTTTATAGGAAGCTTCCAGTTCGCCCCGCTTATTGGCAATGTATTCTGCGGCGGTGGAAACTTCTTTATCCAGTTCCTTGGCAATGGCATCCGTCAGTTCGCTATAGGTGGTGCGGCTTTCGATATAGTTTAGGGTAACATCGAAAACAACGGCCTGGCCGGCCAATTCTGCGCTGCTGTAGTTTTCCGGGAAGGTTAGATTCAAAGCCCGGCTTTCGCCCACTTTCATTCCAACCATCCCTTCTTCAAAGCCGGCAATAAAACTATTACTGCCGATCTCCAAGGAATAGCCGCTGCCGGTGCCGCCATCAAAGGCAACGCCATCTTTTTTGCCAACGAAATCAATATTGGCCTTATCGCCGATCTGCAGGGTGCCTTCGGTGATCTTCTCGTTGGTAACGGTGGAATACCCGGCTTCTTTCAAAGCGGAATTCAAAGCCAAGGTCAATTCGTAATCACTCACTTGCTGGGCAGAACCGGAAAAGGGCAAGCCCTTATATTCGCCCAAAGTAACTAATTTAGCAACATCGGCTTCTGCAAAGGAAGCAGAAACGCCGCAGGCGGTCAAAAGCAACGCCAGGCTCAAAAACAATGCGATCAAAGAAAACTTTTTCATTTTATCATTTACTCCTTTTCGGGTTCTAATACTTCTTTCATTTTTGCTCTCACCAAATCCGGCAAGGCTTTTTGCTCCGGCCGGGTCAGGCCTTTGGTGGGGATGACCGGCAGAATTTCGATCTTCACAGTGGTGGGGGTCAGCCGATAATGGCTTCCCTCGAAAATTTTGGCCGCTCCGTGGATGCAAACCGGCAGAATGGGGGCCTCGGCTTTCGTTGCCATCATAAAGGCGCCGCCCTTAAACTCCAGCATCTCACTGGTTTTACTGCGGGTTCCTTCCGGGGCAATGGAAACGCAGTCGCCGGCCTTCAGCCGTTCCACTGCATCGATGATACATTGCATCCCTGCCCGGGGAGAAGAACGATCGATAAATAAGCAACCGCCCACTTTCATCCAATGGCTCAGCAGAGGAACCTTTTCCAGTTCTTTTTTTGCAACCACACCTTTGGTGGTGGGAATATGGCCGATGATGAGAAAGGCATCAAAATAACTTTGATGGTTAAACACTGTCAGGGTGGCTTCCTTCGGGATGTTTTCCAACCCGGTTACTTCCACCTTGGTGCCTGCCGCCCATAGCATCCGCCGCGCAAAATTCACGATCTTGGGGCGGATATAAGCATCCACCGCCTCCGGCCGGTGTTTTTTTAGATAATTGGCCCGGAACAGCAGGGGAAGAGCTCCGATCAGATAGCCGACCATATAAAGAAATACGAATATGTTTCGAAGCATCAGTCGATCTCCTTATTTTTATTAAACCATATTATACCATTTAAAATCAATTTCGTCTAGGGGGTTGTTTTTTATTTATAAATTATATATAATATAGCGGTGTTTAGTTTTTTTGCTGTTAGCGAATAGAAAAATCTGCACTTTTCGGCGTTTTTTTGTGTAAATTAACAGTTTCGGCTGAAGATAGAAAAAAACCTTGATTTTATGGAGCATTTCGATTATAATGTTCACATTACACAATCATTTGTCCATCGTAGAAAGACATTGTCTGCGAGTGGACAGACGAAGGAGCGTATAAAAAAGTATGGTAATCGGTATTTTAGGATTTGGCACCATCGGTGTCGGCGTATATGATATTCTGAAAAATCTGCCCGGCGCCACGGTGAAATATGTGCTGGATCTTCGGGAAGTTGGTGTTCCGGAACTCACTCATCGGTTTGAAGATATCTTGGAAGACCCTGAGGTAGACACGGTGATCGAAGTGATGGGCGGCCTGCATCCTTCCTTTGAATTTGCCTCTGCCGCAATGAAGGCGGGCAAAAATGTGGTAACGGCCAATAAATTTTTGGTTGCCACCTTTTATGATGAATTAACGGCTCTGGCAAAAGAGCAAGGCGTTGCCTTCCGGGCCACCGCATCGGTGGGCGGCGGCATCGGCTGGCTCACCGCTTTGGAAAATGCCAAGCGGATCGATCAGATCCATTCTATCCGGGGCATTATGAACGGAACCACCAACTATATTTTATCGAATATGACAGAGGCGGGGGTTTCCTTTGAAACGGCCCTTTCCGAGGCGCAGGCGCTGGGCTATGCAGAGGCCGATCCTTCTGCTGATATTGATGGGAAAGACGTTTTGCAAAAGGTGATGCTTTCCGCCAATGTGGCTTATGATGTTTCGTTGAAAGCGGAAGAAATTCCCACATTCGGCAACCGCCATATCAGTGCGGCGGATATCGATGGCTTTAAAGAGGCCGGAATGGTTTGCAAACTGCTGGGGAACGCCGCCACTAAGAACGGCAAGATCGCCGCTTATGTGATTCCCACTGTGATGAATAAAAACGCATTGTTTGGCGGGGTGGGTTCCAATTTTAATATGATCTCTTATGAGGCTGAATATGCCGGGCCTATGAGTTTCTATGGGCAGGGCGCCGGCCGTTATCCCACCGCCTCCAACGTGGTGAAAGATTGTGCAGACATTATGGCCGGTGTGAAAGCCTTTTATGCAGAGAACAAGGGCTATGCCCCCGTTTCCAACGAGATCGCCGAATATCGGTTTTATCTGCGGAGCGCAAGCCCTAAGGCCGCCGCTTTGGCAGAAGATCGTTTCGGGGCCGGCGTGCTCACCAAGAAGATGAGCGTTGCCGCAATGGCTGAAGGAATGAAGGAAATTCAGGCAGAAGATCCTACTGCTTTTCTGGCCGCAGTTTTAGAGTAATTTATTGAAGGAGAATAGAGAGATGGCTTTGAAGAATGTTGCAATCCTGGGCGCTACCGGTGCGGTAGGCCGGGAGATGTTGAAAGTTTTGGAAGAACGGAATTTTCCCGTTGGCAAGTTGAAATTGCTGGCCAGCGAGAGAAGCGTTGGAAAGAAGATTGCGTTCAAAGGAGAAGAACTGACCGTTGAATTGGCTTGCAAGGATGCCTTTGAAGGAATGGATATCGTATTGGGCGCCGCCACCAATGCCTTGGCAAAAGAACTGGCTCCCGCCATCAATGCCGCCGGTGCGGTGTTCGTGGATAACTCCAGCGCTTTCCGGATGGATCCCGAGGTTCCCTTGGTGGTGCCCGAGATCAACCCCGAGGATGCTTTGAAGAATAAGGGTATTATCTCTAACCCCAACTGCTCCACCATCATCACTCTGGTGGCGGTAAATGCTTTGAATCAACTGAGCCCCATCGAAACGATGGTGGCCGCCACCTATCAGGCGGTTTCCGGTGCCGGTGCCGGCGGCCCGGTGGAATTGGCTGAGCAGGTGGAAGCCCTGAGCAAGGGCGAAAAGGTGGAACCCAAGGTCTTCACCCATCAGATCGCCTATAACCTGATTCCCCAGATCGGCGGCGAAAGCACCGATGGTTATACCACCGAAGAAATGAAAATGCAAAACGAAGGCCGCAAGATTATGCACTTGCCTGAACTGCTGGTGAGCTGCACTTGCGTTCGGGTGCCGGTTGTGCGGAGCCACTCCATCAACGTGGTGGTGCGCACCAAGGAACCCGTTAGCGTAGAAGCCGCTCAGGAGATCATCGCTAAGGCTCCCGGGTGTAATCTGGTGGACGATCTGGCGAATAACGTTTATCCTATGCCCTTGGATACTTCCGATCAGGATCTGGTTTATGTGGGCCGGATCCGCAAGGATCTCACCGATCCCAAGGGATTGAATATTTGGTGCTCCGGCGATCAGGTTCGCAAGGGTGCCGCCACTAACGCTGTGCAGATCGCAGAACTGCTCTGCAAATAAATCTATCAACAGAAAAGAGCCGGAGCGCAATGCTCCGGCTCTTTTCTATGATTGGGGCCAGCCCCAAACCCCGCCAAGGGAACTTTTTGAAAAAAGTTCCCTTGGAACCTTCAAAAACGTTCAAAGAAATAATTTTTTATGAGGCGATATAATAGGGAATATTGGTGGAGGGAGTGGTCTTTACTGCCGATATGGCGACGCTACTCAGTCAATCAGGGGACGGGTCAATCAGGGGACGGTTCTCTGATTGAAAACAGTCTATCAATCAGGGGACGGTTCTCTGATTGAAAACAGTCTATGATGATGTCATTAAAGATGGCAAGGTGACAGAAAAAATAAAACTATGGAAGTTTGTATTGTCTTTCTACGGTACAGAGGAGTTTTCAAGCACGTGACTCGAAA
>JAZNEH010000189.1:0-6515 GCA_045588515.1 Eubacteriales bacterium | reverse complement strand
AAAAATGCTCAAGGAATCATCATTCCTTGAGCATTTTTTAATAATTTCCTAAACGTTTGTTGCGCCGGCCGCCACTTTCCAATTTATCCAAGTAGTCCAACGCTTTGCCTGTGCCAATAGCAACACAAGATACCGCATCTTCTGCTACATAGGCACGAATTCCGATTTTTTCACTGATTAATTGATCGAAACCACGCACCAATGCACCACCGCCGGTCAAGCAAATTCCATTTTGATAGATATCGCCTACGAGTTCGGGAGGAGTGCGCTCTAAGACGTTGTGCAGAACGTCTACGATCGCCAAGGCACATTCCTGCAGAGGACTCATAATTTCATCGGAACGAATTTCTAAAGACTGAGGCAATCCGTTTTGCAAACTACGGCCCTTAATCAACATTGTTTTTATTTCGTCCTGCGGATAAACGCAACCGATCTCCATTTTAATGGCCTCTGCGGTTCGCTCACCAATCAGAAGATTATACGTCTTTTTCAAATAGCGGATGATGGATTCATCAAATTTATCGCCCGCCATCTTAATGGAATCGGACAATACTACATCTCCCAAAGATAAAACTGCTATATCTGCAGTACCGCCGCCCACGTCAACAACTATATTGCCGTTAGGCTTATAAATATCGATCCCGGCACCGATTGCAGCCGCTTTGGGTTCTTCGATCAATGATACAAATTTTGCACCCGCATTTTTGGCAGCCTCTTCCACCGCCATTTCTTCCACTTCGGTTACCCCGGAAGGAACACAGATGATAACACGAGGTTTAAAATATGAATTTTTTGCCGCTTTACCGATAAAATATTTGATCATCTTTTCGGTTACTTCATAATCGGAGATCACGCCATCTTTCAACGGGCGAACCGCCACAATATTTCCCGGCGTTCTACCCACCATCCGGCGTGCCTCTTCACCTACGGCTAACACTTTATTATGCAATTTATCAATGGCAACCACGCTGGGCTCTTTTAAAACGATTCCTTTTCCTTTGATGTAAACCAGAATCGTGGCGGTTCCCAAATCGATACCGATATCATATCCTAACATTTCATATTCCTCACTACGATTATACTTATTATTTTCATTATACTGGAAATAACGGTAAAATTCAACTCTTTTTTTGCGTGATCGCAAAGGTTGCAGTATAAACCCGATCGGCACCGGCCCTTTTCAAGAGTTCAGAGCAAGCGTTCAGTGTGGCGCCGGTTGTGATCAGATCGTCGATCAGCAACACCGATCCCGATAATTCCACGTTCTTATGAGCCCGATAACTCTTTTGCGCATTCGCACGCCGTTCTGTACTATTTAAATACTTCTGCTGGCGGAAATATATTCTTTCCAATGCAGAAATCAATGGAAGATTTAAATAATTCGCCAATTCTTCCGCCAACAAGCGTGTGGGCAAATAGCCCCGTTTCAATGAACTTAACGGAGAATTAGGCACATAGCAAATAGCGCTAAAAGGCACGTTATACCGACCCTGAATATGCCGAGCCATCCGCCGGGCAATAAAGGGCGATAACTGAGGGCAATTTCGCAATTTAAAGCGTAATAACGCTTGGCGAGCCGGGCCTTTATAGTAATATCAACTGATGTTTCGTTCAAAAATGTTTGGCTCACGCCCACAGCAACAGTACTCAGGATGAGCGCCACAAAAGCGGCAGATCGTTCCGGTAAGTTCCTCGGCGGAAGAAAGGCACCGTTCACACGCCCCTTTTTCTTTCATAACCTTCCCACAAAACGGGCATCGAGGTGGGAACAAAAACTCTTTTAAGTTCATTGCAATAAATACTTTAATCCGCTATACCGATTGGTATGTTTATTATTTGCCACCATACGGTCGATTACCTGGCGGCTACCCACAATTACCAATAACTGCTTGGCTCGGGTGATAGCAGTATAAAGCAGGTTGCGATACTGAAGCAAGGGAGTCATTTCTCCCAGAACCAAAACCACCGCTTCAAATTCACTACCTTGGCTTTTATGAACCGTGATGGCATAAGCCGGTTCCAACTCGTCCAACTGATCGTAGGTATAAGTGGCGCACCGATCGTCATACTGCACTTTCACTTCTTTTTCCCGGGGCAATATCTGCAATATAATACCGATATCGCCATTGAAAACACCGGCTTCATCCTTCCCTTCTGCAGTGACGACAGGCAGATCATAGTTGTTGCGGATCTGCATCACCTTATCCCCTTCGCGGAAGATCTGATCCCGGAAATTCACTGATCTGCGTCCCGGTTGATCCGGATTGACCCGCTCACGGATCAGTTCATTCATATGAACGGTGCCTGTTTGAGTCTTTCGGGTGGGGATAATCACCTGAAGGCCATCCATCACATTAAATCCGTAACGGCGGGGAATACGGTTCACCGCCATCTCTAACGCCGCTTCCATAACTCCTTGCGGGGTTTTCTTAGAAATAAAAAACAGATCGCCGCCGTTTTCCAAAGTGGGATCTTCTCCGCGGTTGATCTGATGGGCGGTTGTTACAATTATACTGGTTTTGGCTTGGCGGAAAATCTTTGTTAACGATACCATTGGGACCGCCAGGCTATGCACCAGATCAGCCAACACATTGCCGGCGCCCACGCTGGGCAACTGATCCGCATCCCCTACCATTATCAATCGGCTCCCCAAGGGCAATGCTTCCAATAACGCCTCAAATAGCAACGCATCCACCATAGACATCTCATCCACGATCAAAACATCGCATTTTAAAGGATTGGCCCCATTATAGGTAAATGCGCCGCTTCCGGGTTGCATTTCCAACAGGCGATGAATGGTTTGGGCTTTACGGTCGCAAACCTGGCTCATCCGTTTGGCCGCACGGCCGGTGGGTGCACATAGAACGACCCGATAGTTTAAGGCTTCAAAGAGGCTGATCATCCCACGCAAAGTGGTGGTTTTTCCGGTGCCGGGACCGCCGGTGAGCACCATCACCCGATTTTCCACCGCCTTACAGATGGCTTCCCGCTGGGTATCTTCATAAAAAATCCCCAGATCCCGTTCGCTGCGAGTGATTCGTTCTTCGATCCGATTGATTTCCTGCTTACCAAACTGCATCATCAATTTGAGTTTCTGAGCGGATTTGGTTTCAGCACGATAATAATTCGGCAGATAGACCACCTGGCGATCATTAATGACAGCCGCTTCCAGGCTATGGCGTTCGCACATATTTTCCAGAGCGATCTCCACCTCTTCTTCGGAGATCTCCACATACTGAGCACCCAAGGGAATCAGTTTTTCCTTCGGAAGAAAACAATGGCCGTTTTGAAGGTTATGGGCTAATATATATTTTAAGCAATATCCCACTCTTAATTCATCCGCCGGGTTCATTCCGGCAGAAAGAGCCAATGCATCTGCATTCTGGAAGGAAAATCCCTCGATATCTTCCCAAAGACGATAGGGATTTTCTTCCACTACTTTAGGAGCCAAAGAACCGTATTCCCGGGCGACCTTTACCGCCATTGAGGGCGTGATCCCCATATTATGGAGTTCCATCAAAATTTCACGGGTGCCCAATGTTTCCCGAAAGGAATCGGAGATCTTTTGCGCCTTGGCTTTGGTGATTCCTTTGATTTGCGTTAGAAGCATCGGTTCCTGCTCGATAATATCGAAACTATCTTCCCCAAAGTGATCCACAATTTTTTGAGCGGTTGCCGGACCAACGCCCTTCACTGCACCGCTCATTAAAAACTTGATAATGCCTTCCAGTTCGCCGGGGAAACTTTTCTCTAACTCACTACACAAGAATTGTTTGCCATAGGTGGCGTGGTCGGTCCAGGAACCCACTGCATTAATTAGTTCCCCCGGAAAGATCGACACGCAGGTGCCCACCACAACGATGGGTGAACCATCGCAATCCACTGTGAAAACCCGATAGCCGGTGCTTTCATTTTCATAGATAATTTCATCGACGGTTCCTTCGATTTGAACTTCCTCCATTTTGGGCACCTCCTTTTTTTACAATTTATATGATTATATCATTTTTTCCTTCTTCTGTAAACAAAACACGGGGATTTTTTTCGCAATATTCTAAAATCAATTTGCGTGTTTCTATATCGATGCCCCCATCCAATATTTCAAGTGTTGGGCTTTGTCCGTTTACCTCCAATTGATCGCACAAAACCATCAAACTATTCAAAAGATATTCCACTCTCGTTTCCTCGCCTTTGATACGAACTTGAAGGTTGATTTCTTCCACAGAGTGGATTTTGTGCAAAGAAAAACTGCGTAATCCTTCCATCATACAAACGGTGATCCCGATCACTGCAAAAAGAGAGATCATCACCCAAGCAAATTGCAATAACATTCTATGTACCTCCAAAAAATAAATCCCATACAATAATGTATGGGATTTATCCTTATTCAGTTACATATTTTTTGATCTCTTCTGCAATAGAAGTATCTTCCCAAGGCAATTGCAGATCTTCACGGCCCATATGGCCATAACTGGAAGTTTGCTTATAGATCGGGCGGCGCAGATCAAAATTCTTGATGATGGCGGCAGGGCGCAGATCAAAGAACTTAGCAACCACCTCATTGATTTTTTCATCGGAAACGGTAGCAGTACCAAAAGTATCCACAGTGACAGAAACAGGCTGAGCCACGCCGATGGCATAGGCAAGTTCTACCTCACACTTCTTGGCTAAACCGGCCTTAACGATATTTTTGGCTACGTGGCGAGCGGCATAAGCAGCAGAACGATCCACTTTAGTGGGATCCTTGCCGGAAAAAGCACCGCCACCGTGACGGCCATAGCCGCCATAGGTATCCACGATGATCTTACGGCCAGTTAAACCGGTATCGCCCTGAGGGCCGCCCACAACAAAGCGGCCGGTAGGGTTAATATAGAACTTGGTATTTTTCATCAGTTCGGCGGGGAGCACCGGTTCAATTACGTGTTCCAGAATATCGGCACGGAGGGTTTCCAAGGAAACCTCAGCACTATGCTGGGAAGATACTACCACGGTATCCACCCGAACGGGAACATCGTTTTCATATTCAATCGTAACCTGAGTCTTGCCATCGGGACGGAGATACGGCAACAAGCCGCTCTTCCGAACAGCAGTCAGTCGTTTAGCCATTTTATGAGCCAATGAGATTGCCAGGGGCATCAGTTCTTCCGTTTCATCAGAGGCATAGCCGAACATCATACCCTGATCGCCGGCGCCCACAGACAATTCTGCCGCCTCGGCACCTTCCTTGGCCTCCCAAGCCTTATCAACGCCCATAGCAATATCCGGGGACTGACGATCCAAAGAAACCGTTACAGCGCAAGTATCGCAGTCAAAACCGTATTTCGCACGGTCATAGCCGATCTCACGGATAGTTTCACGAACGATGCTTTGATAATCCACCTGAGCATTGGTGGTAATCTCGCCCATCACGCATACAAAGCCGGTGGTAACGGCGGTTTCGCAAGCTACACGGGCCATAGGATCTTGAGCCAAAATAGCATCCAAAATACCATCAGAAATACGGTCGCAGATTTTATCGGGATGGCCTTCTGTTACCGATTCAGATGTAAACAAATAATTTCCATTCATATTCTTTCTCCTTCAACATAAAAAAATGCGCTTTTTATCAAAAGCGCATTTCCAATTCTTATCTACAGGAATTAACACCTTGCGTGGGTTCACGCAGGTTGTCGGGCTTCACAGGGCCAGTCCCTCCACCGCTCTTGATAAAACAGACAATATTCAATTACCTACGATAGTATACAGCATCCCGCAGTATTTGTCAAGAATTATCTTTTCAGGATAGGAGAAAGTTTTTTATAAACCAGAAAGCAGACCAGCGAAACCAGAATTCCCTTCACCGTTGTAAAAGGCAGATTAAAGATCAGGAGCGATTCCAGAATGGTATCTACCCCCGGTAAAATTGCCTGGTACATCTGCAAAATAACGGCTTTGGGGATCATAATTTGATAATAGATGGGATAAGTGATGAAAAGATTGATCAGCACGCAAGCAATGCCCATAGCAACAGAACCGATCAATGATCCCCACAAAGCAGAACGGCGGTTCTTCCGCCGGCGATAAATCCATCCGGCTATCGCAACAAAAACGGCGCCCATTAAGAAATTAGCCAGTTCCCCCACCCCGGCAGTTCCTGTTACAAACAGATGCAAAGCATTTTTGATGAAACAAACCAACACGCCATAGAGGGGGCCATAAGCAAAAGATGCAATTAATGCCGGAAGTTCGGAAAAATCAAATTTGATAAATGCAGGTACAATAGGTATTCCGAATTCAAGCATCATCAAAACAAAGCCAACAGCGCCGAAGAGGGCAGTTACAGTGATTGCACGAACGTTTAACTTTTTCATAAAACACTCCAATGAAATAAAAATAATATCCCCGATATTTCTATCGGGGATATTACATAAACATTAAATATGAATCCAATTTCTTCTATCATTCGGACTTTAACTGTCGGTGCGGGAATCACACCCGATCATGCGCAAGCGCTCGCAGACTATACTGCCGGTGGGGAA
>JAZNEH010000188.1:0-3406 GCA_045588515.1 Eubacteriales bacterium | reverse complement strand
ATTCCCTCGTAGCAATCCTTATAAATATCGCCCTGATCGTAAAGTTTTTTGAAGATCTGCTGGATTTTCTTTTCGTGCATCGGATCAGTCGTGCGGATAAATTTATCGTAAGTGGTATTCATTAGATCCCAGATCCGCTTAACTTCGCCGGCAATTTTATCCACGTGTTGCTTGGGTGTGATCCCGTTGGCTTCTGCCTGCAACTGGATTTTTTCGCCGTGCTCATCGGTTCCGGTTTGGAAATAAACATCATAGCCTTGCATTCTTTTGAAACGGGCGATGCTGTCTGCCAAAACGATCTCATAGGTATTGCCGATGTGCGGTTTGGCGGAAGTATAAGCGATTGCGGTTGTTAAATAATATTTTTTAGCCATCGTTTTTTCCTTCTTTGCTATAATTTACATATTCTTTATAATTTTAACATAGTAGATGAAGATTTTCAATACAAATTTATGTAGAATTTAGGGTTGAAAAACCGGGGATCTTGTTGTAAAATAGTGGATGGAATTAGATTTTTTGAAAGAAGGTTAATGATTATGAGCAAAATTTTAGTTGAAATGTCTGCCCGCCATGTGCATTTAACTGCTGAGGCAGTTGAGATCCTCTTTGGTAAGGGCGCAACTCTTACTGAGAAACGGGAACTGAGCCAACCCGGCCAGTATCTCTGCGAAGAGCGTGTTGAATTGGTTGGCCCCAAAAAGAGCATTGCCAACGTAAGTGTACTGGGCCCCACCCGGCCTGAAAATCAGGTGGAAGTTTCTTTGACTGATGCCCGTACTCTGGGCGTTGAGGCTCCCATTCGGATGAGTGGCGACGTTGCCGGAAGCGGTGCTGTTATTGTGAAAGGTCCCTGCGGTCAGATCGAACTTACCGAAGGCGTGATTGCTGCTCAGCGTCATATCCATATGATCCCCGAAACTGCTGAAAAACTGGGCCTTTCCGACGGTCAGGTGGTTTCTGTTAAGATCGAAGGCTCCGGTCGTGCCGCTATCTTGGGCGATACCGTTGTTCGTATCTCTCCCAAGTTCGCCGATGCGATGCATATCGATACCGACGAAGCCAATGCAGTGGCTCTGCCCCGTAACGCACAGGGCGAAATCATTAAATAAGCAACATAAAGCAAAAAGACGGTGTTTACAGTAAACACCGTCTTTTTTTAATGCTGATAAAGAATTTCAATCCGTTCCGGCAACCCTTCTGCAGAGGCGGTGGGGGAGCAGTAGATATATTCCAGTTTTGGGCAATTGGCAAGGGGCTCCAGGCTCTTCACCGGCGTGTCGGTTAAATCAATGGCGGTCAGTTCCGGCATCCCTTGCAGGCAGGAAAGATCCGCCACTTTCGTGCGGGCCAATTCCAGATTGGTAAGGCTCGATTGACCTTGCAGAGGCGAAAGGTCCACCAGCGGATTTCCGCTGACCGAAAGTTCTGAAATAGCCAGTTTAAAGGTGTCTAAAGAGGCAATTTTGTTGTCGTTAGCAAAGAGAACGGAAAGGGTTTTACATTCGTTCACAACGCTCAAAGATGTGAGTTCGCAAGAAGAAAGATCCAAACATTTCAACTGGGGCAGGGAAGCCAATTTTTTGATGTTGTTGGGGGTATTCCCACTGATATAAAGTTCAGTCAGTTTGGATAATGAGCAGATGGGGGAAAGGTCGGAAATATAATTTTTAGCCGCCGTCAGGCTTACCAACTCTTCTGCTCCTTGCAAACCATCCAGTTCGCAAAGACGATTGGCTGAAATATTCAATTGCGAAAGCAGCGGAAATGCCGCTAAATCCAGGGAAGAAGCGATCTGATTTTCGGCCACATTCAGAAATTCCAGATAGACCAAAGCCCGCAACGGTTCCAGAGTGGTGATTTGATTGCCGCTCAGTTCCAGTTCGGTCAGTTTAGTGCATCCGGCAACGTCATCCAAATCACCGTCGCTAACGCCGCAGGAAGAGAGGGTGAGCGCAGTTAATTCTTTTAACGTTACCAAGGGGGAATAATCGGTGATCATCGGCTCATTTGCAATCCGTAAACTGCGCAAATTGGGCAGATATTGAAGATCGGCTAAGGTCATCAACTGCCCGTCGATTCCGGCGTTGTTGAGTTCGGTTACAGAGGCCAACTGGTTTTTCTTGATAGAGCCGGTTTGCCCTAAGGCAGATCGCACCATTTTCTCCATTTTGGCATCGGCGAAACGAATGCTTTCATTGGCGTTATTGATTTGATAGGTGATCTTTAAACGGGGCGAAACTAAATTGTTTTCCTCATTTACTGCAATGGCAGTGAGGGTGGCATCGGCACCAACGGTGATGGGTTCACGGTAGACCTGGGAATGAAGGGTGGGATCCTCGCCGTTCAGGGTATAATAAACCGTTTCCTTCTCCCTCAGTGTAATCGTTACCTTTTGGCTGGTGGTGTAACTGCCTTGCGCCGGGGTATAGGCCAGATCGCCCGGCCGCACCGATTGGATTTTTTTGTTGATATAAGAATTTTCGATATTAGAAAGGAAGTCTGCTGCCGCACCGATCTGGCCGGCCCGGGCATATAGGCGGGCTTTGCAGAGATAGAGATCCTCGGCGCCGCTCAAACGGTCAATGCCAAGATCCAAGATGCGATGGGCTTTTTCAAAGTTTCCCTGTTGCGCCAGAACTTGACTGTAGCCGATGTAAAAAGACTCCCGATTCTTCTTGAGTTTCAGTGCTGTTTCATATTGATCAGCGGCTTTGGTATAATCGCCGGCAGAGGCGGATTTTTCCGCCCGGGCACCCATCATACTGCCGATGGGACTACGTAAAATAACGAAAAAGAGCAGAGAGAAAACGATGGCCCCTGCAGCAAAAGAAAGGCCAAATAAGGCCCATTTATTTTTCATCCATTGCGGAAGTTTGTTAAACAATATGATCCCTTCTTTCGATAGTATCATAACATATTCGATTTTAGATTTCAAGGTACATACTTTCAGAACGTTTTGAATAAAATGGAAATGGAATGTCAATAACTGTTAATGAGGTGATAACATTGCGCAAAAAACAACCCGACGTACAGGATGAAATGTTACTCCTGCGTACCCATATTGAAAACGTGGAAGAAAAGCTTTCCTTCACCAGTGAGCCCCTGCTGGTAGACGCTCTTTCTTATGAATTGCTGGGCTTGCGGGCCAGAATGAACTATCTTTTTGCTGATGCAAAATCAAAGCGCCTTTGTGAGGCTGGACCTTTCAGTGATAATTTGCACAAAAATATTTAAAAAAGATTGTGAATTATAACTAATTATCAAATTTCTCTTGAAGTGCCGTTTTGGGTGTGCTATACTATAAGCGATATATTATATATCTAATAGTCTAGGCTATTTTCAGGAGGTAACTATATGAAATTCAGAAAGATCCTGTCGGTTTTGCTGATTGTAGTAATGCTGGCAT
>JAZNEH010000187.1:0-21303 GCA_045588515.1 Eubacteriales bacterium | reverse complement strand
CGTTGACCTTGATGTCCGGCATCGTGATCAATGCTTCCGCAACGAATATGAATGAGTTAGGCGGCCCCGCTACAATCGAGGTTGTGGAGATCGGTTCCGATAACGGATCCGGCGGCCTTACCGTAGGCGGTTTGAAATTGGATAACGATATTTTAGTCGTTAGCAAAAGCTGGGAAGGGAAGACTGGCCGTGTGGCCATCAAACTGAACGGCGTTGTTTATCAGGCGACTATGGGCGTGGATGCCTTCTCTGAGGTTGCCGATGCAATCGCGAAGGCCAAAAACGCCAATACGATTTATGTGGCCCCGGGTACTTATACCAAAGCGGCTACCATCACTGCTACATCTCTGAATCTTTACGGCCCCAATGCCGGCGTGAACCCCAATCATCCTTCCGATATCAGCCTGCCCAATCCTGCCCGCCCCGGTGCAGATGGAAAGCATCTGGAGAATGAAGCGATTTTGACCCCCACTTTCACCATTAATGCCTCCGCTTCCCACCTGACGGTGGAAGGCTTTACCTTTAGTGGTGCTTTCAACTTGAAAGACTCTTTGAGCGGCGATCTTTACCGTACCGGCACCGATTTGCGCTATAATATCGCAAACGTTACTTCTGACTATATCTTTGATACAGACCCTGGCTTGAGCCCCGGCGTTTTGATCGAAAACAACCGTGTTCTTTCTTGTAAGAGCGTGGTTCGTGTGGGCGGTATGGCCGGTATGATCGTGCGCAATAACTATATCCAAAATACGGAGTATTCCGTGATCGTTACTTCTGTTATCGATGGTTCTATGGGTCAGTATTGCTTGATCGAAGGCAACTATTATCCCAAGGCCAACGGCTTGCTGCGGGTTTATTCCGGCACCGCTACCCTTTATTATTCTGTGCAGGTGAAGAATAACACCGTGATGGAAGGCGGCGCCAATCCTCTTGTTATCAATAACTATTATGACCTCAGAACTGTGGGCGGCACCAATGTGATCGTGGAAGGAAATAAGTTCTATAATCTGCATACGGCTCCCTTCCAGTTCCCCCGCCATAAAGACGGCGGCGTTTTAGTGCCCTATACTTATTCTGTTAAAATTAACGAGAACTATTTTGAATTGCCGGAAGATGTTTATTTCATCGAATCTACGACTGAAGCAAAACACGAACTCGCTAATATGGTTCTGGATTTAACAAAGAACTATTACAGCACCCCGATGACAGCGGATCGAATTCTGAGAGCAGAAGAATCCACCCTTTTCCTCTATCCGATGTATAGCGATGCGGCTATGACCAATTTGGTGGGAACCGCTCAGGTAACCGGCATTTCGGAGGATCTGAAAGCAGTTACCACCATCGACCAGGCTGAAAAAGTGATTCTGGTAGATCTGCGTGGAAAAGGCATCGAAAAATTGGATATGAACGGGAAACTGGAGATCGAATCCAACCGTGAATGGAAGCTTTATGCAGATGCAACCCTGACCGAAGAAGTGGATGATAAGATGATCTATTTCGATGGGGTTGATACCGTTCGCTATGTGTCGGTTGCAGACGTAGACGGCGCTTTGAGCACGGATACTTATGCCTTGAAGTTCATTAACGATCCCGGCACGAAGGCTGAAATTATGGATATCGTTACCGACGTAGTGGTGCCGGCTCCTGTAATCAGCGGGCAGACTTATACCTATACTCTGGATAAAGATACGGCTTTCCTGAATTTTGAACTAAAACTTTCTCCCGGTGCAAAAGTAGAATTGTTTGACGATGAGAAATGCACTGTTCCGATGAAGGATCTGAAGGGTTATATTCCCTATGGCGGCTATACCGTTTATGCAAAAGTTACTTCTCAGGGATCTGATACAGTTTCTGCTTATGCTGTAACCTATCCCATCGTATTCAACAGAGAAAAATCCGAATATTATGATCCCAGCATTTTGACCGGTATTCTGCCGGAAGGCAATTTGGTGGTAAATTCCAGAAGAAAAGTAATTAATTATTATTGCGGAACTTTGCTGGGCGAAGAAACCTTCGACTTTTTAACCACTCCCGGTGCTGTTTATAAGATCTTTACTGAGGACGAAAGCAAAGAACTTTCTTCCTCTGCCGATATCAGAGCAATCGCTCTGAAGCCTGGCACCAATATCTTTAAGGTATGGGCCGCCGCAGGCACTGACATCAACGTATTTACGATGTATGTGATGAACAGCGAACTTTCAAATGATAACACGATTCTGAGCTTGACCGGTTCTTCCGGCTCTATTGTGAACAATGTGATTACTGCGGTTGCCAGCGGCGCCACTGTGAGCCTCACATTCAACACCAGAAATGCCTATGCTAAATGCAAGGTTTATGCCGATAAGGAAAAGAAGATTGAAGTAGCGTATACTTCTACTCCTCAGATCGTGGAAGGTTCTATCCATGAAATCGATAGAAGAAGTTTCAACTTGGCCAGCGAATATGCTGAGAACTACTATTATGTTGTTTGTACTTCTGAAAGTGGCTTATCCCAGGATTACGACCTGATCGTTACCAGAAATATCGCCACCAAAGAATATGCCGATGTTGCGGCTGATAGTTGGTATGCTTCCTATGTGGAAACCGCCACTTTGAAGGGCTATATCGCCGGTTCTCCCGATGGCGATACCTATAAGTTTAATGGTAGCGATAATATGACCCGTGAGCAGTTGGGCGTTATTATGAGCCGTGTGATCGGTTATAATGCCGCTGCATATGCGAAGGTGGAACTTCCCTTTGCGGATGCTGCCAGCATTGCTCCGTGGGCTGCTGATTATGCAAAGGTTTGCTATTATAACAATGTTATCAAGGGTGCTTTAACGAATGGGAAATTATACTATAATCCCAAAGCGCCCGTAACCCGCCAAGAAGTAATGGTGATTTTTGCCAGAGCACAAAAGCTTTCCGGCACCTATAATCTGGCCGCCTTTAAGGATGGCAATGCGGTTGCCGCTTGGGCTCAGGAAGGGGTTCAGGCTGTTGTTGCGAATGGTTTGATCTTAGGCGATGACAGAGGTTATTTGAATCCCAATAACAATATGACCCGTGCTGAAATTGCGGCAGTTTTGGCTCGCTGATCTTTTAATTTTCAAAAAGCGCAAGGAGAGTTCTCCTTGCGCTTTTTTTGCACATTTTTGGAAAAAATTTACAAAAAAATTGCCGTCAAATTTAACAAAAATTTTAGGAAGAAATTATTTAAATTAAACAAATTCTTATTTGGGCCGCCAACATTTCAATAATTTGCTTGCATCTTCTTGTATTATTATATATAATATATTCAGAATACAAGGGAAGTACCCTGTTGAGATGGAGGTAACTGAATGAGAGGCCTTAAAAGTATTGTGGCAGCAGTGATGACTGTTGTGATGCTCGCTTGCTTCAGTGTATCAACTTTCGCTATTTTTGACGACGTTACATATGCCGACGTCAGCGAAATGTATGGTACAACGATGAGCGAGCCCAAAACAATGTATATCAAGTTCGTTGACGCATTGGGGATCATTGCCGGCGAAACCAACGGCACCTACACCCCGATGATGAAGATTACTCGTGGCGAAGCGTTGCAGATCGTTTATCGGATGCTTCATTATGACTACGACGAACTGAAAGATTACGGCAGTAAGAATACCGGCTTTGATGAAGGCAACGGCGGTGATATCGGCGATGCCGATATTTTGAAACCCTATATTGCTTGGGCGGAAGATTATCAGTTGGTGAATGCCGAATATGTTCCCGAAAAGCAATTCAAGTCTGCTGATTATATCACCGGCGCAGAATTCATCACTTTGATCGGTAAAGCCATTATGCTGGGTCAAGGCGGTGAAGGCGGCGAGGATGAAGCAGCTGAGATGGCTGATGCGTTAGCCACCATTCTGGACGGAACCGATGTGGCGGTTGACAGCGAGTTCGTTTATAAAGAGCAAGCCGCTGTTGTTGTTGCCAATGCGATTATGTATGACCCCGAGGTTGACTCCATCGACCAGGATATGTTTACATATTTTTCTTATGACGGAAAACGCTTGAACTGCTTGGCCACCAACGTGTTTGGTTGCAATTACACCGATCTGGTGATTCGGGCCACGAAAGAAATTCCTATGAATTATGAAAACGTGAGCAAGGATATGCTTCTTTCCAACGGTGTTCAGGTGGATACCGGCAGTGATATGAGCGATTTTGTGGGTTATCCCCTGCGGGTGATTTATCAGGATACTGATAAGAGCGGCACTTTCACTGAAGATGAAAATATGATCACCTATGAAATGACTTCTCCGATCCGCAATGAATTCGAATTGGCTGAAATCACTTTCACCACTTATCATCAGATGACGGGCACCAAGGATCAGGAAAACGTTTCCATCTATTCCAACACGATGATGTATCTGAACGGCGATCTTTGGCCGATGGAAGATGCTTATAAACTTTCTGAACAGATTTATCTGAACTATGGCGAAATCAGCGCCGCAAACCTGGCTAAACTTCCGGTTGCTGCGATCAGCAACCGCCCCAACCTCTCTTTTGTTACTCTCAATAGTGGTTCTGCCGATAATGCGGATACCGTTTATGCAACGGAATGGATCCCCGGCCGGGTGATGACTGTAACTGAAAACTATTACGGCATCTATAGTTTCTATGATAACCAAATCCATATTTTTGAAGATAACAACATTGAGTTCTCTAATTTGACGAACTTGAAGAGCGGCGACTATGTAAACTTCTATGAAGCCGGCTCTAAGGTTTATATCACCACCGGTAAGAGCGTGATTTTGAAAAACCCCATTCTGGTAACGGATGCAGAAAAGAAGATTACCTACTTGATGGATGATCCCTCTAAGGCGGAAGATGAGAAAACCGAAACTGCAGAAACAGCCGGAACAGAAGAAACCGTTGAAAAGCCGAAAAAGGCAGAAGACTTCCTGGGCGAAGAAGAAAAGTATATTCCTCATTTCTTCGCAGAAAAAGGCTTAGGCGATAATGCTTACTTTGAAGTTCCCAAGGTTGAGGACGAAAACGGTGAACTGGTTGAACAGGATAACGGCATTGCCTATTATGTGGAATCCGGCGCAGAATTATTGGTTGTTCTGGATTATACCGGCACCACCTATATCGCTGTTCAGAAGGCTCCTGCCACCAATGAAATCGCTGCAGAAGTAACCGACATTCAGATGAATGCAGATGGCGTAACGGCCAATATCGGCGTGAAAGAATTGGCAACCGGCAAGATTTCTACTTTGGAAAATGTTCCTGTTGAAAATATCACTTCCGCAGATGGTAGTTTGAATGCTTTTGATTACTGCACTTACTATAAGACCACCAAGGATGAGATCTTTATGTATGTTGCGGCTACTATGAAGATGACCGCTATCGAAACCGAAGATTATTTCGTTATTGAAGGCGGTAAAAAACTTTTGAAGACCGAAGATTTCGTTTCTGATAACCCGGATCAGTTCTATGCCGGAGAAGTTACTTTGGTTGTTGACCGTTATGACGGCGTTCGTCGGGTATACGGCGCATAAGTGAAATAAACAAAAACTTCTGCCGGGAGTTCTCGGCAGAAGTTTTTTTGCGGCCGATTTTCGGCTAAAATGTTGAAAAGGAATGGATGCAATGAAGGATCATTACCTGGTGCCGGCGGAGGATTGCCGAACGGAATTTATAGAGCGTAAAAGCCGGTTTATCACAACTCTGCGCCGGGTGGAAAGCCAAGAAGAGGCGGATGCTTTTATTGCAGAAATAAAGGCGGAATTCCCGGATGCAACCCATAATTGCGTGGCCTATCGGATCCGCACTCCGTTGATTGAACGCTTTTCCGATGATGGCGAGCCGGGAGGAACTGCCGGGATGCCGATGTTAGACGTTTTAAAAAAGGAAGAACTCTTCAATGTGGCGGTGGTGGTGACCCGTTATTTTGGCGGCGTTTTATTGGGCGCCGGCGGATTGGTGCGGGCCTATTCCAAAGGTGCCGCTGATGGAGTTAAGGCGGCGGGTGTTTCGGTGATGGAAGCCGGCGTGCGAATTTTGTTGGATTGCCCCTATTCGTTTTATGACCGTTTTCAACGGATTGCCGAAAGTTTTCATTGCGTGATCGAAGATACTGTGTTTGCAGAAAAGATCACAGTGTCTTTGGTATTGCGGGCCTCCGGCCAAGAGGATTTTTTCTTCCAACTGGCTGAAAATTCTGCCGGTTCGGTGCAAGGCGAAGTTTTGGAAGAACTTTTCTATCCTTTTAAAATAATAGATTAAATTTGTTCACAATTTCTTCACCCATTTTTTCTTCCAATTGATATACTAAAGTTAGAATAAAGGAGGGAAAATCCCGATGAGTAGAATTTTAGTGGTTGATGATGAACAGAATATTTGTGAATTGCTTTCCTTATATTTAATAAAGGAAGGATATACGGTGGAAGTGGCCGGCGATGGCGTTGCGGCTATGGAAAAATTCGGAAGTTTTAACCCGGATTTGGTTCTGCTGGATATTATGCTGCCCAAAAAAGATGGCTGGCAGGTTTGCCGGGAAATTCGCCAAACTTCCAATGTGCCGATCATTATGCTTTCTGCCAAGGGCGAAACCTTTGATAAGGTTTTGGGCTTGGAATTGGGGGCTGATGATTATGTGACGAAGCCTTTTGATTCCAAAGAAGTAATGGCCCGGATCAAAACAGTTTTGCGCCGTTCCGGAAATTCAATGGACGAAAACCGGCAGGAAGTGGAGTATGAAAATCTTTCAGTTTCCTTAACGAACTATAAGTTAACGGTGAAGGGGAAACAGGTGGATGCCCCACCGAAGGAAATTGAGTTGCTCTATCATCTGGCTAAAAATCCCAATCGGGTTTTCACTCGGGATCAGTTGCTGGATGAGATTTGGGGCTTTAAATATTTTGGAGATTCCCGGACTGTGGATGTGCATATTAAACGGATTCGGGAAAAATTGGAGGGCGTTTCGGAACGTTGGGCGATTCGCACTGTTTGGGGAATCGGTTATAAATTCGAAACGATGGAATAAGTGCATAAACGGTTATTTTTTCGGATATCAACAGCCTGTGCGCTGATTATATTAATGACGGTTTTTATTTTGGGAACCGTAACCACCGGCGTGCTCAGTCTGCGGGGCGCACAAGAACAGGATCAGAATATGGAAAATGCCGCAAAAAAAGTGGCGGCGATGCTCAGCGAGGTGCCGGCCAATTATAGTTTTTTTGTGGGCACGGTGTTGGAAGGAACGATCCATACGATTAAAGACACCATCGGGTGTGAAATGATCATTATCAACCACACCGGCCGAGTGGTGGAAACCACTTTGAATGTGCAATCTGTGGAAGTGCCGGCTGCTGCAGTGGAGCAGGTTCTGGGCGGAAAACAATATCGGAAATTAGGCGCTTTTGTTTCTCAAATGGGAAATACTTATACGGTGGGTTTGCCGATCCTGGATGAAACGGAGAAAGTGATCGGCGCAGTTTTTGCAACTAAAAAACAAACCTTTATGGGGCGGGAGGCTAAAAGCATCACCGGCATCTTTTTGCTGTGTGGTATCTTTGTTTTCGCCTTTGCCTGCCTTTGCGTTTATTTTATTACCAAGCAGATCACGAAACCGCTAACGGAAATGTCGATTGCCGCCAAATCCTATGCCAAAGGGGATTTTTCCAAACGAATTACTGTTGCGCCGGATGACGAAATGCGTGCCTTGGCGATTTCGTTTAACCAGATGGCCGATGGCCTAGATCAAATGGAGGGGATGCGCCGGGCCTTTATTGCGGATGTTTCCCATGAACTGCGCACCCCGATGACAACCATCAGCGGGTTTATTGATGGAATTCTGGATGGAACCATCCCGCCGGAATTGCAGGAAAAATATTTGCTGCTGGTTTCCGAAGAGGTGAAGCGGCTGAGCCGCTTGGTAACCAATCTTTTAGATGTGGCTCGGATCCAGTCTGGGGAACTAACTTATAAAATGGAACCTTTTGATCTTTTGGAAACGGCTCACCGGGTGTTATTAACGATGGAAGAGCGAATGAGCAAAGGGGAAATTAAGCCGGTTTTGCTTTTGCCGAAAGAGCCGGTTTATACCATTGGAGATCAGGATGCAATCTATCGGGTTCTTTATAATCTGATGGATAATGCCATTAAATTTACGCCGAAAGGCGGCGAGATTACGCTGGGCCTATATTTCCGGGAGGAAAAGGTTTATTTTTCCGTTAAAAACACCGGCAAAGGAATTCCGGAAGAAGAATGCGGCAAGATCTTTGAACGGTTTTATAAGACCGATAAAAGCCGGGGCGAGAATAAAAAGGGCGTGGGCTTAGGTCTCTATATGGTAAAAAGTATTATTGACGCCCATAATCAAGATATCTTTGTTTCGTCGCAGGAAGGTGTTTATGCCGAATTCACCTTCACGTTGCAGAAGGCCGGCGACCAATTTTAGGAGGAACCGTAATGGAAGAAAATCGTTGGAATGAAATGGAGCAACCTCAAGAAGAACCCGTAAAAGAGGTTCAGGCAGAACCGATTGCCGAAGAAGGGAACGAATCGCCGGCGGCGGGAGAACAGCCCCAATGGCAAGGCGGATACTCTTATCAAAATCCCAATCCCTATCAAACCTATCAGTACTATTATTCCCATCCGCCGAAAAAGAAAAACAAGGCGAAACCCTTTATTATTGCGGCGGCCACGGCGGGGATTATTATGCTTTTGTGTTGCGTGGTGATCACCGGTGCTGTGGTGGTGAGATCCTTGGAGAAAACCGGCATTTTAGAACGGTATGATCTGGATTCCGGCAAAATGGAAGAGTTGTTCGAAGAGGGCGAAAAGAAGGATGAGCCTGCTGATAGCCAACGGGATGAGTCGGTGGTTTATAATGCTCCGGAGATCACAACGGAAAAGAAAAGCGGCAAAGAACTTTCGCTGAATGACATTTATAAAAAAGTGAAAGATAGCGTGGTTGCCGTTCTGATCAGCGATGAAAACGGCGGCGAAGCGGAGTTTTCCGGCTCCGGCTTTATTATTAGCCAAGATGGATATATTATCTCTAATCATCACGTGATCGAAAAAGCAAAAACGGTGAAGGTGATTCTTTCGGATGGGATCACAGAATACAGCGCCAAGATTGTGGGGAGCGATGCTCAATCGGATCTGGCGGTTTTGAAGGTGGAAGCCACCGGCTTAAGCCCGGCCGAACTGGGCGATAGCGATGAACTGGAAGTGGGCGAAACTGTTGCCGCCATTGGCAATCCCTATGGAATGGAACTGTTCTCCACGATGCATAACGGAATCGTTTCAGCCCTGAATCGAAAACTGGAGATCGGCGGCACTTATATGACGCTGATTCAGACGAACGCTTTGATTAACCCCGGTAATAGCGGCGGTCCCTTGGTGAATGCCTATGGCCAAGTGGTTGGGATTACTTCCTCTAAATTAGTGGCAAACGGATATGAGGGAATTGGCTTTGCGATTCCTTTAAATGAAGTGACCGATCTGGTGGAAGAACTGATTAACTATGGTTATATCAAAACCCGGGCTTATATCGGAATTCAAGGGAGCGATCTGACGGCAGTTTATGCAGAATATCACGGACTTCCTCAAGGGGTTTATGTTGTGGAAGTGGATGAAAAATGCGATGCCGCTAAAAAAGGCTTGAAGAAAGGCGATGTTATCATCGGTTTTGCCGGCGAAGAGATCTCTTCTATGGCAGAACTGACGAAGATCAAGGATTCCTATCATCCCGGCGATCAAGTGACCATCAAGATTTGGCGTGAAAAGAAAGAATTTGAGATCACCATTACCCTGACAGAAGCAGTTTCTTAATAAAATGACCACCCGCAATTTGCAGGGGGGCATTTTGTTATATAAACAGGTGTAAAGACACCTAGATTTCGTTGATGTTGTCTATTGAAAATATTGGTGCTAAATGTTAAAATATGCAAAAAATAAATGAAGGGGTTTGAAAATGGAAAGACTCAAAGCATTTTTAAAACGGAAAGAAATTGAATTTTCTTGGAAACGGTATTTCATTGATGCCTTGGGCGCAATGGCGCAAGGGCTTTTTTGCTCTCTGTTGATCGGAACGATTCTGAATACACTGGGAACCCAATGTAAGATTCCGTTTTTGGCAGAAGTGGGAGGATACGCTTCGGCTATGTCCGGCCCGGCTATGGCCATTGCTATCGGTTATGCTCTGAAAGCACCGAATTTAGTGCTGTTTTCTTTGGCTGCTGTGGGAAGCGCCGCCAACGGATTGGGCGGAGCCGGCGGCCCTCTGGCTGTTTTGCTGATTGCAATTGTTGCCGCTGAATTTGGAAAACTGGTTTCAAAAGAAACGAAAGTGGATATTCTGGTAACGCCCTTGGTCACCATTCTGGTGGGCGTGGTTCTTTCGGCTTGGCTGGCTCCCGCTATTGGTAAAGGCGCCAGCGCAGTAGGAAATTTGATTATGTGGGCCACCGAATTGCAACCCTTCCTGATGGGAATTCTGGTTTCGGTTGTGGTGGGGATCGCTTTAACGTTGCCCATCTCCAGTGCAGCCATCTGCGCCGCCCTTTCCTTAACCGGCCTGGCCGGTGGGGCGGCGGTTGCCGGATGTTGCGCCCAGATGATCGGATTTGCTGTGATGAGTTTCAAGGAGAATCGCTGGGGCGGTTTGGTTTCTCAAGGCCTGGGTACTTCTATGTTGCAGATGGGCAATATCGTGCGCAATCCCCGAATCTGGATCCCGCCCATCGTGGCTTCTGCCATCACCGGCCCCTTGGCTACCTGTTTGTTTAAGTTGCAGATGAACGGCACGCCGGTTTCCTCCGGTATGGGCACCTGCGGTCTGGTGGGCCAGATCGGGGTTTATACCGGCTGGGTGAATGATGTGGCGGCCGGCACTAAGGCGGCCATCACGGCGATGGATTGGATCGGTTTGGTGTTGATCTGCTTTGTTTTGCCGGCAGTTTTATCTTGGGTTGGCGGCCTTCTTTTGCGGAAAATCGGCTGGATCAAAGAGAACGATTTGAAGCTTTAATTCGTTTACATAATGTGGTTTTTAGACCCTCTGAAACAGTGGTTTCAGAGGGTCTTTTTTTATTGAAAAAAAGTTCTATTTTTTTATAAAATACTATTGCTTTTTCATAAATATTTGGTATAATTTAAATCAAGGGGAGTGTTCTTGGGTGCTCAGTGGGTGCTGAGTGGTGTGAAAACATCCCCTAATCTGATTTTTCTGAAGGAGGTGTACGCATGGCATACTTAACCGGTTATTCCGAACATTTTGTGGATGAAAAAGGCCGGGCGATCCTGCCGAAAAAGCTCAAAGAGCTAATGGGCAGTGATTTGGTTTTAACCCGTGGCTTGGATGAATGCGTATACGTTTTCACCCGGGAAGATTGGAATGTATTTGAAGGCAAAATCGCCCGTCTGCCCATTTCTAAAGGGCGGGATATCAGCCACTTCTTTAACACATATAAGACTGATGTGGCGGTGGATAAACAAGGGCGTGTGCAAATTCCCCAAGCGTTGCGCCGGATCGCCGAGATTGAAGGAAACGCTGTAATCGTGGGGAACGGCAACCGGGCAGAAATCTGGAATCCGGATCGCTTTGCCAAGATGGAACAGGAATTGGATACCGAAGCCATTGTTGCTGTGATGGATGAGATGGATTTCTGATGAAAGACTTTGCACATTACAGTGTGATGGCCGAAGAGTGCATCAACGCTTTGCAGATTCGCCCCGATGGAATCTATATGGATGCCACTTTGGGTGGCGGCGGGCATAGCAGTTTGATTGCGGCTCGGCTGGAACAGGGCCTTTTAATTGGAATCGATCAAGATCAAGATGCGATTCGGGCGGCCTCGGAGCGGCTAAAACCCTTTGGAAATCGGTTTAGGGCAGTGAAATCCAATTTCTCGGAAATCAAAAGAGTGGCCGAAGAAGAGGAACTATCTTCTGTAAACGGCATTCTCTTTGATCTGGGAGTTTCCAGTTTTCAGTTAGACGAAGAATCCCGAGGTTTTTCTTATCGGTTCGATGCTCCCTTGGATATGCGGATGGATCGGGAAAATCCCTTGGATGCTTATCAGGTTGTGAACGGATATTCCCAGCAGCAATTAACCGAGATCCTCTATCGCTACGGCGAAGAAAAAATGAGCCCCCGGATTGCGGCGGCCATTTGCCGCAAGCGGGCAGAGGCTCCCATTGAAACCACCGGGCAACTGGTAGAACTGATCGAAAAGGTGTTCCCGCCCAAGGATCGATATGGCAACAAACATCCCGCTAAACGAACTTTTCAGGCCATTCGCATTGAGGTAAACGGCGAACTTAGAATTCTGGAACAATCCATTCGGGATGCGGTTGACCTTTTGAAACCCGGCGGGCGGATCGCTGTAATGACTTTCCATTCCTTGGAAGATCGGATTGTGAAAAATGTTTTTGCAGATCTGGCCAGCGGCTGTATCTGTAATAAAAATATTCCCATCTGCGTTTGCGGCAGAAAACCAATTTTAAAGCAAATTACTCATAAGCCGATAACGGCAACGGCCCAGGAACTGGCCGAAAATAACCGTTCCAAACCTGCAAAATTGCGGGTGTGTGAAAAAATATGAAGTTAAAAAGGAGTTTCCGACAATGAAAAAATTTAATATTCACGGGATCCGTTGGAGCGTGTTGCTATGTATTGCGGCGGTGTTGATCGTTGGCGGATACCTTTTATACAGCCACATCGCATTGAATAATGTTTCCGATCAATTGATCCGGGCTAAAAATGAACTAACCGCTCTGGAAGGGGAAGCCGGCGCCTTGCAGGTTTCCATCGATACCAAGAACCAAATGGGGGAGATCGAACGGATCGCCACCGAGGAACTGGGAATGGTTAAAATCGAGAACTACCAGATCCAAACCATCAACCTGCTCACCGACGATACCATCGAGATCGTGAAGGATGAGCCGAAGAACAATAGTTGGTGGGATGGCGTCGTTGCAGAATTCAATATTCTTTTGGAATATCTGAACTAACGGCTAATATAGTGAAACGAGAGTGGGAATTTATTCTTACTCTCATTTTGCGCTTATATGGACGGATAAATTTTGTCGTTTTTTTCGGTGTGGCACCGAGTATTAGGGGAAAGGAGCAATTCCATGGGAAAAGGACCAAGCAAATCAATGGTGACCAGAAGCACCATTTTACTGGGGGTTTTTGCGGTTGCGTTGTTGGTCTGGATGGCCGGAACTTTGGCGAAATACCAGATCGTAAATTATAATTTTTATCAAACCCGGGCAATCCAGCAACAAACCATGGACACCACGCTCACTCCCGAGCGGGGTACCATTTATAGCCGGAACTATACCGCTTTGGCGATTTCCGCACCGGTGGAAACGGTTTATATCAATCCCAAGGGCGTTGACGATGATGATGCGCCCACTGTTGCACGGGGTCTTTCGGAGATTTTGGGGGTGGATGAAACCACCGTTTTGGAAAAGGCCAAAAAGAATAATTACTATGAACTGATTAAGCGGCGGATTGATTCCGAAACTGCCGATAAAGTGCGGGCATTTATTGATGAGAACGATCTTTCCGGAATCCATCTGGTGAATGATACCAAGCGTTATTATCCCAATAACAGCTTGGCTTGCCATATTCTGGGCTTCACCGGCACCGATAACGTGGGTCTAGACGGAATTGAAAAAATCTATAACGAATATCTGCAGGGCACCAGCGGCAAAATGATTACCGCCAAAAACGCCATCGGCGAAGAATTGCCCTATGAATATGAAACCTACGTTGAGGCGCAAAACGGCCAAAACGTTGTGTTAACCATCGATGAAACAGTGCAGTATTACTTGGAAAAACATCTGCAATCTGCCCGGTTAGAACAGCAATGTCTGGAAGGGGCCGCCGGCATTGTTATGAATGTGAAAAACGGCGAAATTTTGGGTATGGCCTCTTTGCCGAATTATGATCCCAACCAGTATAATTCCATTACCGACCAGATGATGCTGGAGAGCCTCTCTACACTCACCGGGGAGGAATTGGAAACCACCACCGCTGATTATCGCAATAAAATTTGGCGAAATAAGTGCACGGTGGATACCTATATGCCCGGATCTACCTTTAAGATCATTACGCTGTCTATGGCGTTGGAAGAGGGCTTGATTAATACGAATAATACCTATAATTGCCCGGGTTATATCCGGGTAGCAGATCGCTCTATCCGTTGTTGGAAAAGCGGCGGCCACGGGTTCCAAACCCTTTCCAAGGCTATTCAAAATTCTTGCAACCCGGCCTTTATCACCATCGGCGCCCAAGTGGGGGCTACTACTTTTTATCAATATTTCAAAAATTTCGGTCTGACCGAAAAAACCGGCGTGGATCTCACCGGCGAGGCCAGCGGGATCTGGTTCTCTAAGTTCCAGGAAGTGGAACTGGCAACTGCCTCGTTCGGCCAAAACTTTAAGGTTACGCCTTTGCAGATGCTCACCGCCGTTGCGGCGGCGGCCAACGGCGGAGATCTGGTAACGCCCCACGTGGTGCGGGAGATCACGGAAACCCAAGAAGATGGAAGCGAAAAAGTGGTGAAGAGTTTCTCTACTGAGGCGAAACGCCAGGTGATTTCCAAAGAAACCAGCAAGTTGGTTTGCGATCTTCTGGAAGAGGTTGTTTCGGTGGGCTCCGGTAAGAATGCCTATGTAAAAGGCTATCGGGTGGCCGGGAAAACCGGTACTTCCGAAAAGATCGACGTTTATAACGCAACCGGCGAGAAAACCTATATTTCGTCGTTTATCGGGTTTGCTCCGGCAGACGATCCTGAATATGCAATTTTAGTAATGCTGGATACCCCCAGCAAAAGCGAGATCTACGGCGGTATTATCGCCGCCCCGGTGGCTGGCGACGTGCTGGCGGATATTCTGCCCTATTTGGCCGTTCAACCCCGCTATACGGCGGAGGAACTGGAAACTTTGGATGTTTCGGTTCCCTCGGTTGTGGATCAAAAAGTGGAAAATGCCAAGGCACTTTTAGGTGAAAAAGGCATTTCTTGCAGGGTGGGGGGGGATGGCGATATCATCACCGGCCAATCGCCTGCAGGCGGCAATACGATGCCACTCAGCGGAACGATGATTCTATACACGGAAGGCAAAACGCCCAATGAAAATATAATGGTGCCGGATCTGGTGAACTATAGCGTGGCAGGGGCTACCAACCGTATCAAGCAATCCGGCCTGAACGTGCGGGTAGTTGGTAATGCCAACACCGAGGCCACTTCATTGGTGATCTCCCAATCTCCGGCCGCCGGCGAAATGGTGGCAGAAGGTGCAGTGATCACCATCCGTACCAATAGTTCTGAAGGCGTTTCCAGTATGTGATCTGTTTTGGAAAAGGAGGCAAAAATGCGGTTATCTGAACTTTTAATGGGCATTGAAACGGCCGGTTATTCCGATTGCGAGATCCTAGGGATCACCTGTGATTCCCGGCAGGTGCAGGAGGGATGGCTCTTTGTTGCGATCCCGGGCGGCACTGCCGATGGGCACCGTTTTACCTCTATGGCCGCTGAAAAGGGCGCCGCTGCTATTCTGGCAGAACATTCAACGGATTGCGGGAAGCCGGAAATATTAACCTCCAATACCCGGGCGGCATTCCAAATGTTATGTGCGAACTTTTTCGGTCATCCCGAAAAGGGAATGGAATTTCTGGCCGTTACCGGCACCAACGGGAAAACCTCAACTTCTCAATTTGTGAAAAGTATTCTGGATGGAATGGGCATAAAGGCCGGTTTGATCGGAACTGTGCATAACCAGATCGGCGCAGAAACCTTTCCGGCGGCTTTTACTACGCCGGAACCCTATCAACTTTATGAATTGCTGGCAACGATGCAAAAGGCCGGCGTTCAAATTGTGGTGATGGAAGTTTCTTCGCAGGCGATGGACCAACATCGGGTGGATAGCCTTCCCTTCAAGGTGGCAGGGTTCACCAATCTGACCCAAGATCATCTGGACTACCATAAAACAATGGAAAATTATCGGGCCGCTAAGGCACGCCTTTTCGAACTGAGCGAAAAAAATGTGTTGAATTTGGATGATGAAACCGGACTTGCGTTTTATAAGCAGTTTGGTGGAATCACCTATTCTGCGGCGTCTGAAGATGCCGATCTTTGGGCCGATCAGGTGGAAGTTTCGGTGGCTGGTGTTCAATATCAGATCCATTACGGCGCTCAAACAGAACAGATTCGGGTTTCCACCCCCGGAATGTTTACCGTGCACAACACGCTGTGTGCCGCCGGAATATTATTGCAAGCCGGTTTCTCGTTCCGGGCGGTGGCGGAAGGATTGAATCAAATTCCGCAGGTGCCGGGCCGGGCAGAAGTGATCACCCGGGGCCTGCCCTTCACAGTGATGCTGGATTACGCCCACACACCGGATGCGTTGGAAAATATTCTATCCACGCTGAAAGCCTTTGCGAAGGGCCGGATCGTAACGCTTTTTGGCTGCGGCGGCGATCGGGATAAAACCAAACGCCCGTTGATGGCCCAAGAGGCCGCCAAACAAAGCGACTTTTTGATTATTACTTCGGATAACCCCCGCACCGAGGATCCGGCTCAAATTTTGCAGGATATCGTTGCGGGCTTAGAGGGAACGAGCGTTCCTTATATTGTGATCGAAAACCGAAAAGAGGCCATTGGCTATGCCATCGCCCATGCCCAGCCGGATGATCTGATTCTTTTGGCAGGCAAGGGGCATGAGGATTATCAGATCCTGAAAACCGGCAAAATTCGGTTTGATGAAAAAGAAATCGTAAAGGAATTTTTAGAGCAAGAATGAAATTAACGGTTCATCAAATTGCCCGGACTTTGGGGGCTACATATTGCGGCAGGGACTACCTGCTCACCGGCTTTTCTTGGGATTCCCGGGAGATGCAAAACGGGATGCTGTTTACCGCCATCGTTGGCGAACGCAATAACGGCCATCATTATATCCGCCAGCTGGATGAAGCCTATGGGGAAATCGCTTTTTTAACTACGGAGCCCTTGGATTTCAAGCCTCGGAACCCGGTTTTCCAAGTGGAAGACGTGCGGGTTGCGTTGGCGATGTTGGCCCACGCCCATCTGGAAGGGATCAATGCCCGAATTGTGGGTGTAACGGGAAGTGTTGGGAAGACCACCACTAAAAATTTCATCCTTTCCGCTTTGGCGCCGGGGATGAAAGCCTCTGGCACCAAGGGAAATCAGAATAATGAACTGGGCATTCCTGCAACGGCACTGAATGTGGAAGAAAACGACCGTGTTGGCGTGGTTGAAATGGGGATGCGCGGCTTGGGGCAAATTGCCGATGCGGCCCGGTACGTACAACCGGATCTGGCGGTGATCACCAATATCGGCGTGGCCCATCTGGAACTGTTGGGCAGCCGGGAAAATATCGCAAAAGCGAAATTGGAAATGGTGGATGCTCTGAAAAAAGATGGGGTTGCCCTATTGAACGGAGATGAACCGCTTCTTTACGGAGCCCGCCCCGAAAAAACCTGTTTTTATTTCGGTCTTTCTGCCCATAATTCTTTCCGGGCAGAAGAAATTCAAGATCATTCCTTCACTCTTTGTTATCCCGGCGGGAAACTGCCTATTACCTTGCAGGTGGAAGGGGAGCATCAGATTATGAACGCTCTGGCCGCCTTTGGCGTGGGATATCTATTAGGCGTGAAAGCAGAACTTTTGAAACAGGGTTTGGAAAGTTTCACCGGCGATGGCCGCCGTCAATTTATCGAAGTGGTGGCCGGGATTACCGTGATCGACGATAGTTATAATGCTTCCCCGGATTCTATGCGGGCCGCATTAAAGGTATTGGCCGGCAAAGAAGGGCGAAAAGTGGCGGTTTTAGGCGATATGCTGGAATTAGGCGCCTATGAAGAACAAGGCCATCGGGATGTGGCAACGGTTTGCACCGAATTGGGCATCGACGTGGTTTTGGCTGTGGGGAGCCGTTCCAAAGTGCTTTATGAAGCCTTGCCGGAATCCTGCGAAAAATACCATCTGGGCAATGCAACAGAAGCTCGGGATCTTTTGGAAACGCTTTTGAAACCCGGCGATTGCTTATTGCTGAAAGCTTCCAATTATATGAACTTTGGGATGTTGGCGAAAGATCTAAAGGAAAGGTTGGTTTAAAAAATGGATAATTGGATCATTTTTACAGCGGCTGCGGCCGGCTTTCTGCTGGCCTTATTACTGGCACCTTGGATCTTGCCTTGGCTGCGGCGGTTAAAATTTTCTCAGAGTATTCTGGAAATCGGCCCTTCCTGGCATAAGGAAACTAAGCAAGGAACCCCCACCATCGGCGGGTTGATCTTTATTATTCCAACGGTATTGGTAACGCTGATTTTGGGGATCGGCGAGATGATGAAAGGGGATCTGCGGTTGTTGATTTCCTTGGTATTCGTGATTCTATGCGGCGCCGTTGGTTTTTTGGACGATTATGTGAAAGTGGTTAAAAAACGCAATCAAGGCTTAACGGTAATGCAAAAAACCTTGCCTTTGATGCTGATTATTGCTCTTTATCTGGGCGCATTGTATAGCGCCAATATTATTTCGGATACTATTTTTATCCCTTATTTTAATTTCCGACTGCATCTTTCGTATTTCTACTTTTTGGTGATGATTCCTTTTGTTTTTTTCTTTGTGAATTCTGTGAATCTCACCGACGGTTTAGATGGCTTAGTTACCAGCGTAACGTTGCCTTATCTGATCTCCTTTATCGTGGTAGGTTATTTTTTGAAAATGAATACCTCCAACACGGGGATCACGCTTTTTGCGGCGGCGTTGCTGGGCGGGCTTCTGGCCTTTTTGATCTATAATTTCCATCCGGCCAAGGTGTTTATGGGCGATACCGGCTCTCTCTTTTTGGGGGCTTCTGTGGTGGCGCTGGCGATGGCTTATGATTTGCCCTATTTTATCCTGATCGGCGGTATTCTTTATTTGATTGAGGGCGTTTCCGTTGTTTTACAGGTTGGGTTCTATAAACTGACCCACGGCAAGCGTCTTTTCAAAATGACACCGATCCACCATCATTTTGAGATGTGCGGCTGGAAAGAAGTAAAGATCGTTGCGGTGTTCACTGTGATTAGTTCCATCGGTTGCCTTTTGGCCCTTTGGGGAATGTTCTATTATCGCTATTTTAATGTATAATCCTTATCATTAAGGAGAAAGGGGGCTTTATGGCTAAAAAAACCAAATGGTATCATAAATGCTTTGCCCGGAAGGGGGAAGCCGGCAGTATTGACTTGGTTTTCCTGATTCTGGTATTCTGCCTCCTGACCTTCGGGTTGATTATGGTGGCCTCTGCCAGTTATGTGAGCGCGCTTCATAAAGAAGGAGATAGTTTCTACTATATCAAACGCCAACTGTTTTTTGCGGCTTTGGGCGTTGCGGCTATGTTTTTTGTAACCCGATTTAACTACAATTGGTTCCGCCGGATGATTCCTTGGCTATTGGTGATAACGGTTATTCTGTTGGTGTTGGTTTTGATTCCGGGCATCGGCGTAAAGGCCGGCGGCGCCCGGCGATGGCTGAATTTCGGAATTCAGTTCCAGCCCAGTGAAATTGCCAAGCTGGCCTTGATTATGACATTGGCTTCCTATATGGCGGCGAATTATGACGATATGAAAAAACTAAAGGTGGGAATTCTCCCGCCGGCCGGCTTATTGCTGGTGATTTGCGGTTTGGTGGCGGTGGAAACCCATATTTCCTGCGCTATTTTGCTGTTCGGAATCGGCATTGTGATGATGTTTGTGGGCGGCGTGGATCTGCGTTGGTATCTGGGCATCGGCGGCACCGGCGTGGCGGCGATGGCCGGGTTTATCGCTTTAACGCCCTATGCCCGCACCCGGATCAATACATGGCTCCATCCCTTCGAAGATGTGACCGGCAGCAGTTTCCAAACAGTGCAATCTCTTTATGCCATCGGCAGCGGCGGACTTTTGGGCCGCGGGCTGGGAAATTCCTATCAAAAACATCTTTATATTCCGGAACCCCAGAACGACTATATTTTCTCTATCGTTTGCGAAGAACTAGGATTTATCGGGGCAATGATGGTGATTATTCTGTTTGTTTTGCTGATTTGGCGTGGGTTTGTGATCGCTTATCACGCCCGGGATAAATTCGGTTCCTTTTTGGTTATTGGTATTATGAGCCAAGTGGCGATCCAAGTCATCTTGAATATCGGCGTTGTAACCAACGCTGTTCCTCCCACAGGGATCGCCTTGCCCTTTTTCAGTTATGGTGGAACCGCATTGCTCTTGCTGTTGGCAGAAATGGGATTGGTGCTGGGCGTTTCTCGCTATTCCAGATTGGAGACGAAAGAATGAGAGTGATTTTAGCTGGTGGCGGAACAGCCGGTCATTGCAATCCTGCTTTGGCCATCGCCGCTATGATTCAAAGTAAAAATCCCAAGGCAGAATGTCTTTTTATCGGTAATCAGGGGAAGATTGAAGAAACATTAGTGAAAAAGGCCGGATATCCTTTTAAAGCCGTGCAGACCCAAGGGTTTCGGCGAAAATTGACTCTGGATAATTTCAAAACCGTTTATCTTTATCTCAAGGCACTCTCGGAGTGCAAGAAGATTATGCGGGAATTCAAGCCGGATCTGGTGATTGGAACCGGCGGATATGTTTCCGGGCCGGTGGTGGCGGCGGCGCAAAGCCTGAAGATCCCCACCTGTATTCACGAGCAAAATGCCTATCCGGGCGTAACCAGCAAAATGCTGGCAAAAAAGGCGGATATCGTATTTATCAGTTTTCCGGGCACAGAGAAATATTTCCCCGGTGCTAAAAAATTGGTGCTTTCCGGCAATCCTTTGCGGGCAGAAGTTCTTTCTCTTTCCCGGGAGGATGCCCGCAAGCAGTTGAAACTGCCGGAAGATGCGTTTTACGTTTTGTCTTTTGCGGGGAGTTTGGGTGCACTGCAGATCAACCGGGCTATGGTGGATTTTATCGCCAAAAACCAACGGGAACAGGAATTTTATCAAGTGCACGCAACCGGGCAACGGGGATGGGAATGGATGCCGGATACTCTGAAAAACAAAGGGTTTGACCTTGAAAAAGAAGGCCTCATCTCGGTGAAACCATATCTCTATGATATGCCGTTGCATCTGGCCGCCGCAGATGCGGTGATCAGCCGGGCCGGCGCCTTAACCTTAGGGGAGTTGACTGCCTTAGGGAAACCGGCGGTTTTGATTCCTTCTCCCAATGTAACCCATAATCATCAGTATTATAATGCCCGCTCTCTTTCCGATCGGGGCGGAGCCATTCTGCTGGAAGAAAAGGATCTTTCGGCGGATAAACTATATGAAATGATCTTGGAATTG
>JAZNEH010000186.1:0-12389 GCA_045588515.1 Eubacteriales bacterium | reverse complement strand
GGAGAGTATTTATGAAAGAATTGGAAAAGGTATATAATCCTCAAGAATTTGAGGATAAAATATACGATTTCTGGCTGAAGGGCCGCTATTTTCATTCCGAGCCGGATGAAACGAAGGAACCCTTCACCATTGTCATTCCGCCCCCGAACGTAACCGGCCAACAGCATATGGGCCATGCGTTAGTCGAAACTTTGCAGGATATTCTGGTCCGCTATAAACGGATGCAAGGCTTCAACGCCCTTTGGGTGCCCGGCACCGACCACGCCGGCATTGCCACCCAGATCAAGGTGGAAGAGGTTCTGCGCAAGGAAGAGGGCCTCACCCGCTACGACCTGGGCCGGGAGAAATTTCTGGAACGGGTTTGGGATTGGAAAAAAATGTATGGCGACCGCATCATCAACCAGTTGAAAAAACTGGGTTCTTCCTGTGATTGGGAGCGGGAACGCTTCACTATGGATGAAGGTTGCTCCAAGGCCGTTAAAGAAGTATTCGTGAAACTTTATGATAAGGGCCTGATCTATCGAGGCAATCGCATCATCAACTGGTGCCCCAACTGCACCACCGCCCTTTCCGATGCAGAAGTCACCTATGAAGAACAGCCCGGTCATTTTTGGCACATTCGCTATCCTGTTAAGGACAGCGACGAATATGTGACCGTTGCCACCACCCGGCCGGAAACGATGCTGGGCGACAGTGCTGTTGCGGTGCATCCCGAAGATGAACGCTACACCCATCTGGTGGGCAAAACCCTGATCCTGCCGCTGGTTGATCGGGAAATCCCGGTTGTGGCCGATGAATACGTAGACAAAGAATTCGGAACCGGGTGTGTGAAAATCACCCCCTGCCACGACCCCAACGACTTTGAAGTGGGCAAGCGCCACAATCTGGAAGAGATCTTGGTTCTGGACGGCAACGCTAAAATCAATGAAAACGGCGGTAAATATGAAGGCTTAGACCGTTATGAGGCCCGGAAACAGATCGTAAAAGATCTGGAAGAGGGCGGATATCTGGTGAAGATCGAAGAGCACACCCATAACGTGGGCACCTGCTATCGGTGCGGTTGCACTGTGGAGCCTATGGCCTCCAAGCAATGGTTTGTGAAGATGCAGCCGTTGGCTGAAAAATCCATTGCGGCCATCAAGCGTCAAGAAACGGAATTCGTTCCCGAACGCTTTGGGAAAACCTATCTGAACTGGATGGAAAACGTGCACGATTGGTGTATTTCCCGGCAACTCTGGTGGGGGCATCGGATCCCTGCCTATTATTGCGATACCTGCGGCGAAATGATTATTTCCAAGGAAGACGTTCACACCTGCCCCAAGTGCGGAGCCGCAATGCGTCAGGAGGAGGACGTTCTGGATACCTGGTTCTCCTCGGCTCTATGGCCCTTCTCTACCTTGGGTTGGCCTGAAAAGACCCCAGAACTAGACTACTATTACCCCACCAGCGTTTTGGTGACCGGCTACGATATCATCTTCTTCTGGGTGGCACGGATGATCTTCTCCGGCTTAGAGCATATGGGCGAAGTTCCCTTTAAGCACGTGTTATTCCACGGCTTGGTGCGGGATAGCCAAGGCCGCAAGATGAGTAAATCTTTAGGCAACGGCATTGATCCTCTGGAAGTGATCAAAGAATACGGAGCCGACGCTCTGCGCTTTACGTTGGCCACCGGGAATGCGCCCGGCAACGATATGCGTTATTATCCCGAACGGGTGGAATCTTCCCGGAACTTTGCCAATAAGGTTTGGAACGCCGCACGCTTTATTCTGATGAACTTGACAGAAGAGGTTTACACCCTCGATCCCGCAGAATTGAAAACCGAGGATCAATGGATCCTGACCCGCTATCACGAATTAGTGCGGGATGTGACGGAAAATCTGGATAAATTTGAAATCGGCTTGGCTTTACAGAAGGTTTATGATTTCATCTGGGATCTTTTCTGCGATTGGTATATCGAACTGGTGAAACCCCGTCTTTATGCCGGCGGAGCCGAAAGTGCCTCTGCACAGAAAGTATTGCTTTACGTTTTCGGCGGCGCATTGAAGATGCTCCATCCCTTTATGCCCTTTATCACGGAGGAGATCTGGCAAGCCCTGCCCACCGAGGAAGAGGCTATTATGACCGCCAAATTCCCCGCCTATGACGAAAGCCTTGTTTTCCCGGCTGAGGCAGTGCAGATGGAGCACGTGATGGAAACCATCAAAGCCATCCGCAACCGCAGAGCAGAGATGAACGTTCCCAATTCCCGGAAGGCTTCTCTTTATATCGAAACCGCCAACAGCCATTGGTTCCAAGGCACTGAGGAATTTTATCAGAAACTGGCCTCCTGCGATCAGGTTTACCTAAACACCGAAATCCCCGAAGGAGCCGTTAAGATGGTTTGCGACGGTGCCAATCTCTATATCCCCTTTGCTGAGCTGGTGGATATTCAGGCTGAAATTGCCCGGTTAACCAAAGAACTGGAAAAAGCCGAAGGCGAATTAAAACGGGTAGAAGGCAAACTGAGCAACCAGAACTTCGTTGCCAAGGCTCCCGCCGCTTTAGTGGAGGCCGAAAAAGCCAAGGGCGAAAAATTCCGGGCGCTGGCCGCCTCCTTAAAAGAAAGCATTGAGGAATTGAAAAACAAATGATTTATCAAGACGCTTTGAACCGCATCCATTCTTATAAGCCCCACGGCCCCAAGCCGGGCTTGGAGCGGATCACCGCGCTGATGCAACAGTTGGGGGATCCTGAAAAGGATCTCCCGATTCTGCATATTGCCGGAACCAACGGAAAAGGCTCCACCGCCACTATGCTGGCCTCGGTTTTGCAAGAGGCCGGATACAAGGTTGGGCTATTCACCTCGCCCTTTATCTATACCTTCCGGGAGCGCTACCGCATCAACGGCAAATTGATTCAAGAACAGGAATTTGCCGATCTGGCAGAAGAAGTTTTTGCGGCGGCAGATCCATTGGAAATGCCCTTTACGGAATTTGAACTGGTAACGGCCATCGGGTTCCTCTATTTCAAGCGGAACGGCTGCGATACGGTTGTTCTGGAAGTGGGGTTGGGCGGAAAGTTTGATGCCACCAACGTGATCCAACAGCCCTTGGCCTCGGTTCTCTGCACCGTTTCGCTGGATCACACGGAATTTTTAGGCAACACGCTGGAGGCAGTTGCCGGCGAAAAAGCCGGCATCATCAAAGCCCATTGCCCGGTGATCCTTTATGACAAAAGTGCGCCGGAAGTGCGGGATGTGGTGGCGCAAAAATGCCGGGAATCGGATGCCCCTTTGATTCAGGGCAACGCCGAAAAATTAACGGATCTTCAAACCGGCGAAGAAGGAACTTCCTTTTACTATAAGGGCATTGCTTATCAGTTGGGGCTGAAAGGCGAGCATCAGGCCCATAACGCTATTACCGTTTTGGAAACCTTATTCTATTTAAGAGCGCAAGGAACCATCCGCTTCACCAAAGAACAACTGCAAGCGGGGCTGAAAAAAGCCTATATCCCGGCCCGATTGGAGCAACTGAACCGCTCTCCCGCCATCTTTGCCGATGGGGGGCATAACACCGAAGGGATCGATTCCCTTTGCCGGGCCATCCAGCAGATGGAAGCCCTGAAGGAGCCGGTGATCCTCTTTGGGATGATGCGGGATAAGCCCTATCAATACGCCCTACAGCATCTGGGCCTTTTAGCAGGCGCGATGATCTTTCCTAAGCAGGAAAACCCCCGAGCCAAAAATGCCCGGGAACTTTGCGATATCGCCGGTATCTTTTGCGAAGATTGCCGAGTGGCGGAGAATTTTGCCGAAGCCGCAAAATATGCTTTGGAAATCGCCAACGGCCGGCCCATTTTGATTGCCGGTTCCCTTTATATTATCGGGGATCTGGCGAAAGAATTCAAAAAATTAATCTAACCCGGCAAAAGCCGACAAAAAACGCCAAGACCTTTTCTTATAATAGAAAAGGTCTTTTTTTATTGGAAGGAGGAAGAAAATGAACGTTACATTTCAAAATAATTTTAATGAATTGGAAGTTCAACTCATCGGCGAAGTGGATCACCATTGCGCCCGGGGCCTTTCGGAAAGCATCGACTTTAAAATTATGCGCCATCGGCCTGAAAAGTTGATTTTGGATTTCGGCGGCGTTAGTTTTATGGATAGTTCCGGGCTGGCCATTGTGATGGGCCGGCGAAAGATGATGCAACGCTATGGCGGATCAGTGGAACTGCGCCATTTAAACGGGGGCACCCAAAAAATATTCCAGATGGCGGGGATCAACCGCTACGTAACCGTTAAGGAGGATTAAAAAATGAAAGCAATCAATCAAATTCGGCTGGCCTTCCCTTCCCGCTCGGCCAACGAAGGATTTGCCCGGGTGGCGGCCGCCGCCTTTGCATCCCAACTGGATCCCACAGTGGAAGAGATCAGCGAGATCAAAACCGCTGTGAGCGAGGCGGTAACCAATAGCATTGTGCACGGCTATGGGGACAAGTTGGGCATCATCACCCTTTCCGGCCGGCTTTATGAAAACGGCCGGCTGATACTTACCATCAAAGATAAAGGCAAAGGCATCGAAGATATTCCTCAGGCTATGGAGCCCCTTTTCACCACCGGCAACGCAGAAGAACGGAGCGGAATGGGTTTTACCATTATGGAAACCTTTATGGACAAGGTTCGGGTTCGCTCCAAACCAGGGGAAGGAACCACGGTGACCTTCACCAAACAGATCAGCCGGAAGGAATAAGCCTATGCCCACTGCAACAGACCGAATGGTGGAGGAAAATCTGGGCCTAGTGCGGATGGTTGCCAACCGATACCGGGGGTTCGGCGTGGATGAAGAGGATCTTTTTCAGATCGGTTCCGTGGGCCTCATCAAGGCGGCCCGGGATTTTGATGAAAATCGGGAACTGCGGTTTTCGACCTATGCCGTTGCGAAAATTGTCGGGGAAATCAAAACCTATCTGCGGGATAACGGCAGCATTAAAATTTCCCGCAAATATAAAGAGGATAAATTTCATATCGACCGGGAATCCCGAAGGTTGAATCAAGAACTGGGGCGGGAGCCCCGCATCTCGGAACTGGCTGAGGCCACCGGCCTCTCCGAAGAAGAGATCCTCACCGCCACCGAAGCCACCCGCCCCCTGCTCTCGCTGGATCTGCCGCCGGAGGAAGGGGGCGTTGTTCCCAAAGCGGAATCCCCGGAAGAGCAGGCCCTAGATCGGGTGCTGATCCGGGAAATGCTGGAGCATCTTCCGCCTTTAGAACAACAATTGATCTGCTTGCGCTATTTTCGGGAACTCACCCAAAGCGCCACTGCCTCCATTCTGGGCCTTTCTCAAGTGGCGGTTTCCCGAATGGAGCGAAAGATTTTGCAACAGTTAAAAGAAAAATACGGATGAATAAAACGAGGGGTTGACAAAACCGTCTACAAGTGGTAGACTATATTTGACGACAAGTTGTAGACAAAGGAGGTCCCCCTATGCAATATTTATTTCAAACGCTTTTTGCGCAAAGCATCAGCGCCGGTTGGGTCATTTTAGCCATATTGCTGCTAAGGCCCATTTTAAAGAAGGCTCCAAAATGGACCCGGGAACTGCTTTGGGGGCTGGCGGCGATCCGCTTGGTTTGCCCCCTTTCCATTGAGAGCATTTTCAGCCTAATGCCCCGGCGGGAAACCACGCAAGAGGCGCTGGAACCTCTTTTAAATCAGCCGACAGAGTTTTTGCAATGGGGCGAAAATTACCAAAATGAATTAATGACCCCCAGCGTTCTTTACGGCCAGCCGACCGTTGGCCCTTTGAATCTATCGTCTTTAGCCGGATGGATCTGGCTGGCGGGTATGTTCGCAATTTTGATCTTCAGCCTGATTCGGATGGTTCAACTGAAAAGCAAACTGAAAGAGGCGGTTTTATGGCGGGATCAGGTTTATCTTTGTGACCATGTGGGCTCTCCTTTTATTTTAGGATTACTAAAACCGAAGATCTATCTCCCCTCTGATCTGGGGCCGGAAGAATTGGAGCCGGTTTTAAACCACGAATTTGCCCATCTGAAACGAAAAGATCATTGGATCAAGCCATTGGCTTTTTTGCTGGCGACGGTATTTTGGTTTCAACCTTTAATCTGGGCGGCTTATTTCTTTTTCTGCCGGGATCTGGAATTGGCCTGCGATGAAAAAGCTATCAAGAACTTTGAACCGGAACAGCGGAAAGCCTACACTGAAACGCTCCTTCGGTTTGGAGCAGGCCGGCCCCGGGCCCTTTATCAGCCGCTGGCCTTCGGCGAAAGCAACATTAAAGGCCGGATCAAAAATATTGTAGCCTATAAAAAGCCCGGATTTTGGATCGTGGCGGCGGCTTTGATCCTTTGTATTTTGGCAGGCGTTTGTTTGCTGACCGATCCGAAAAGCGATCAAACCTTCCATTTAGAGGATATTTCTACTATGAACATCGGCGCAGAAATGCCCCGGTTTCTCTATGGCGACGATACAAAAGTGATCCTTTCCGGCACCTTTGGAATTCTGCAATATGACGTGGAAAACCAAAAAATTCTACATCGAGTGCCTATGGAAAAACTGAAAAAGGTGGAACTTTTAAACGCCTACGCCAACCGGAACGGATCCGCCGTTTATATCGTGGATTACGTGGGCAAGCCCCTTTATCAGTATGATACAGAAACCTTCAAGTTAAGTACGTTCAAAGGGAAATATGAGCCGGCCTATGAAGTGCAGGCCGTTAACACGGATGCCACAATCTGCGCCACTGGGCTCTATAGCGAAACTTATATTGAAACCGGCGCCTATAATTATTATTTAATTGCAGATAACGATTGGCGGATGGTTACCCTGAAATTGGTGAAGCAAGCCGGGGAGATCGGTTCTGTGATGCCCATTTTCCCGCCCGATGCCGATCGGCAGGAGGCCGCCATCCGCAAGGCCATCATCGAACATTGCAAAAGCGATGAATCCCACCGCAACTATTGCGCTGAAAGCCATAAAATCTATCACATTGACCGGGAATGGGATCCCCAAGGGGATCTAAGCCAATTAACGGTTTATCTTTTGCTGCATTATTCCGAAGAGCGCTTGGTGAACGGGTTCTATACCAATCAATGGGGCAGATTGAGCCCCGCCGCCCTGACCTTTACGGTGGATAAAAAAGAACACTACACCCTGACAGAATTTTGGGAACCGGCAGACGGCAGCCTTTATGAATCCTCCATCCGAGGCAAGTTCCCCTTTGAATTTCAAGAAAAGGCCCTGGCTATGGAAGGGCGGGCGGAACTCGCCAAATGCAACGAACGCACCTTGAAAAAAATGCGCCGTTTAAACCAGAAAGGAATAGAAGAATGAACGATTACAGATTAGCACCTATCGAAGCCCGGTTTGCGGATATTATCTGGAAGAAAGAGCCATTGAGCACTGCGGAATTAGTGCGGGAATGTGAAAAGGAACTTCAATGGAAGCGCACCACCACCTATACGGTTTTAAAACGGCTCAGTGACCGGGGAATCTTTCAAAACCAAGACGGGACCGTTACTTCCCGCATTTCGCGGGAAGAATTCTATTCCCGCCAGAGCAAAGAATTTGTTGCCGAAAGTTTCCACGGTTCCCTGCCGGCCTTTCTTGCCGCTTTCAGCGCCAAAGAGCGGCTGAAACCGGAAGAAATTCAAGAAATTCGGAACTTGATTGATTCAATGGAATAAAAATTGCGATCCTTTCGGATCGCAATTTTTATTCCGCAATATTTTCCCGTTTACACCGTTCCCGGTATTCCTTGGGGCTGATCCCCACCCGGCTTTTAAAAATCCGGGAGAAACAATAAATATTGGTATAACCCACCGCTGTGCAGACCTGAGAAACGTTGAGATCTTCTTCCTCAAACATTTTCTTGGCTCGCTGGATGCGGTAATCAATGATATAATTCTGAGTACTTTTATTCTTATAGGTCTTAAAAAGACGGGATAGATAACTCCGCTCAATGCCCAGCATATTGGCGATATTTTCTACGCTTAAGTTCTGGTTATAATTTTCTTTTATGTATTCCACTGCACGGGTCATATAGAAGTTTTTAGCAGGGATCTTCTTGGCTACCAAACTTTCTTCCAACGCTTCCATCAAACTGCAGAAGCAACCGGAAATCGCAAACTGATTTTGATACTTTTTATCACATTCCACAAAAAGATCATAGGCCGCATCCATCGCCTTATGAGGAGAAGCAAAATCCACCACCGGCATCTGGGGAGTGATCCCAAGGCGTTCGACAAATTTCTCCACCCCGGAGCCGCAAAGTTCAATGCCGATATAGTTCCAAGGCTCTAGGCTATCGGCCTTCCATGTAACGGCCTTATCCGGGAATAAAATAAATGCCTGGCCGGCGGCTACATTCAACCGGCGGTTTCCCATATCCAATGTACCCCGCCCCGCCTCAATCACGTTGATGACATATCGCCGAGGCACCACCGGCCCAAAAGACTCGGAGGGATTATAGCGATGGCAACAACAAAAACTCATACGGAGATCCGGAAAATAGTTATCGTCGAAAGAGAAGTGCTCTTCCCGCGCCAGGTATTTTTCCATAAACTCAACCTCTTCAAAACAAATAAAATCCTCACAAAATCGGGACTGTTTCTATGATATCACATACTGTTAAAAAAAGCAACATAAAATTAAATAATTTTCAATTTTTTTGCAACTTATCGTTAAATTATGAAAATAAAGTTAAATTTTAAAAACGATTTTTTTATCACAATGTGCACAAAAAATCAAGGAACGAAGAGCCAATCGGCCTCCGTTCCTTGATTTTTTAAAGTGTTAAATTGCCGTTTTGCAGATCAACTTTTAAGGTTTCACCGGGTTGCAGATCCCCTTGCAAAATCCGGCGGGCAATCAGCGTTTCCAGTTTCTGCTGCATCAGCCGCCGCAACGGCCGGGCACCGAAATTGGGATCATAGCCCGTTTCAATCAGCCAATCTTTAGCAGCAGCGCTCAGTTCCACCTGCAGATGTTTATCAGCCAAGCGATTCTGCAATTCTTTCAAAAGCAGATCTACAATAAAGCCAATATTTTCCTTAGTAAGCGGTTTATAGAATACCGTTTCATCCAAACGATTCAAGAATTCCGGCCGGAAAGAACGGCGGAGCAATTGCTCCACGCCGGCCCGGGCCTCGGGGCTGATCTCCCCGTCCTGAATTCCTTCTAAAATAATATCACTACCCAGATTAGACGTTAAAATAATGATGGTATTTTTAAAATCCACCGTTCTGCCTTGGCTATCGGTGATCCGGCCGTCATCCAAAACCTGAAGCAATACGTTGAACACATCGGGATGAGCCTTTTCCACTTCATCAAAGAGCACGACTGAATAAGGCCGGCGGCGCACCGCCTCTGTCAGTTGCCCCCCTTCATCGTAGCCTACATAACCCGGAGGGGCACCGATCAGCCGGGAAACGGAATATTTTTCCATATATTCGCTCATATCGATGCGGATCATATTCCGTTCGTCATCAAACAACGCCTGTGCTAATGCCTTTGCCAGTTCTGTTTTACCCACACCGGTGGGGCCCAAAAACAGAAACGAACCAATGGGCCGATCAGGATCCTGAATTCCGGCCCGAGAACGCAAAATGGCATCGCAGACCCGTTGCACCGCCTCATCCTGGCCGATAACCCGGCGATGCAGAATCTCATCCAGATGCAACAGTTTTTCCCGCTCGCTTTCCATCAGTTTAGCCACCGGAATCCCGGTCCAGCGGGCAACGATCTTGGCGATCTCTTCTTCTGTCACTTTATCCCGCAAGAGGGTGTTTTCCTTGGTTTCCTTTTCGCTGCGCTCTGCTTCTGCCAATTGGTTTTTCAGTTTCGGCAGAACCCCATATTTCAGTTCGGCGGCTTTAGTGAGATCATAAGCATTTTCCGCCTGCGTGATGGCATTATTGGTCTGCTCGATCTCTTCCCGCAGTTTTTGCACCACAGAAATGGCTTGCTTTTCATTTTCCCATTTAGCCTTCATAGAATTGAAGGTGTCCCGCAGGGCGGCGATCTCGCCGTTGATCTCTTGCAGGCGAGCATCGGAGAGGGGGTCTTCATCTTTTTTCAAAGCCTGGGCTTCGATCTCCAACTGCATAATTTTTCGCTGTTTTTCATCCAATTCCGTGGGCATAGATTCCATTTCGGTCTTGATCAAGGCGCAGGCTTCATCCACCAGGTCGATAGCCTTATCCGGCAAAAAACGATCGCTGATATACCGATCGGAAAGCACAGCGGCGGCAATCAGTGCCTGATCTTGAATCTTCACGCCGTGGTATACTTCATAGCGTTCTTCCAAGCCCCGCAAGATGGAGATCGTATCTTCCACGTTGGGTTCCGCCACCAAAACCGGTTGGAACCGGCGCTCCAAGGCCGCATCTTTTTCAATATACTGGCGATATTCATTCAGGGTGGTGGCACCAATACAATGGAGTTCGCCCCGGGCCAGCATCGGTTTCAAAAGGTTGCCCGCATCCATAGATCCTTCGGTTTTGCCGGCGCCCACGATGGTATGCAGTTCATCAATAAAGAGAATGATCTCCCCTTCACTTTTCTGCACTTCACCCAAAACCGCTTTCAGCCGTTCTTCGAATTCACCCCGATATTTGGCGCCGGAAATCAGAGCGCCCATATCCAAGGAAAACAGTTTGCGGTTTTTGAGATTTTCCGGCACATCCCCCCGCACGATCCGCAGAGCAAGCCCTTCGGCGATGGCAGTTTTTCCCACGCCGGGCTCCCCGATCAACACCGGGTTATTTTTGGTTTTGCGGGAGAGGATGCGGATCACATTGCGGATTTCCTCATCCCGACCGATCACCGGATCCAGTTTTTGAGCACGGGCCATTTCCACCAGATCCCGGCCATATTTATTCAACACATCATAAGTGCCTTCGGGATCCTGGCCGTTCACCTTCTGGTTGCCTCGCAGCTCCATAACGGTCTTCCAAAAGTTATTCTTATTTAATTGATGGTTTTGAAAGAGTTTTTTCAAAGTGGCATCTGCCTGATCCAAAAGGCCGAACATCAAATGTTCCACCGATAAATAGGCATCGCCGTTTTTCTTGGCCTGCTTTTCAGCAGAATCCAGCGCTTTATTCAGTTCATTACTGCAATAAAGTTGTGTTTGGGAATTGGAAAGAGTAGGTAACTGTTCCAAAGCGGCCTCCCCATCGGCGGCCAGCCCCTGCACCCCCATTTTCTTTAACACGCCCCCAACAAATCCTTCCGGCTGATTTAATAATGCCAGCAAAAGATGCAACTGTTCTAAGGCTGAATGATGGTTAGAAGAAGCCAACTGCTCCGCAGTTTGCAAGGCTTCCATACTTTTCGTTGTAAATTGATTGGCGTTCATAGCAAATTCTCCTTTCCTTAAACAACCAGCGGATCGGCGGCGTAAAGACGCATCTCCTGCTCGATCTTCGGTAACGCTTGCCGGGGATATTCAATCATCTCAAAATAAATTTTTAACGCCCGATCGAACGTATTCACATAGCGGCCGATGGCCTCGCCCATCAATCCGCTTTGGCTTTCAAAAATCGGATTAAACCGCAAATTTCGCAAATAGCGGCCATTTTCTATAGAATAGCGAGGCGTTTTTAAATATTTTTGTTCCAGAGCCGCCCAAATATGCTCAAACTGTTCCAGATAATAGAGCAATTCCCGGTTCTGAGTGCGCAATTGCACCTGCAGTTGCCCAAACTCCGGCCGTTCCGACCGGAAGAGTTCCACCCGATAACGCACCGAGGGATTATACTTAAAATTCAAAGCGCTCCGCACCGTTAACATCGTGGCGCTGGGTTGCACCAGCGGTTGAAAGCCCCCCTGCCCAAGAAGTTCCATCAACTGCTCCAAAGTGGAGCGCATCCGCTTTTCCGGGGTCAGCATCGAGCAATACTCGGCTAAAATCTGGTTAATCATATTGGAACGGTTGGTATGCATCTGATAGGCCAAGCGGTCCACCTGATCCACCACTTCATCCATTAATACTAAAGAATAAACACTTTTTTTCATCGGATCACCTCTTGGCTTTTATTATACTCCGTTTTCATAATTTGTCAAGCGATTTATATAAATTCGCCAACAAGTTTTGAGGCAGATAAAAAAACCACCCAATAAAAGCGCGATGTCCTTAACGGAGAAATATGAAAACCGAATAGGATAACAGAGAAAGGCAGCATAGTCTATGATGGCTATGCTGTCTTTTGTATTATTTCATTACAAAATATCAAAGCGTCGCAGAAATGCACAAGTCCAGTAAAAACGGACAATAGAAAAAAAGAGCCCCCTATGGTAGAATAGAAGAAACTACCATAGGGGGAATTTGTATGCCAAGAGAATATCATCACATTCAATACTACGAAAAAGAAATAATGGAATTAAAAT
>JAZNEH010000185.1:0-2365 GCA_045588515.1 Eubacteriales bacterium | reverse complement strand
CTTAAAATACTTGACAGCAGAACGGAACAAACCAATATCGTAGTTACCGCTGACATTCTTATAAAGACCGTCGCCGATACGCTCACTGTGTCCCATCTTACCTATGACACGACCGTCGGGCGAGGTGATACCCTCTATCGCATACATCGAATCGTTGGGGTTAAAGTGAACATCGCTGGTGGCGTTTCCATCAAGGTCCACATACTGAGTTGCGATCTGACCATTTTCGGCCAATTTTTTAATCAGGGCTTCGTCTGCCAGGAAACGGCCTTCCCCGTGGGAAATGGGTACATTATAAACATCGCCCACTTCGGTCAGGGCTAACCAAGGAGATTTGTTGGAAGCCACTCTGGTTTGAACGATGCGGGACTGATGGCGGGCAATGGTATTGAAGGTCAGAGTGGGGCAGGATTCATCGGTATCGATAATCTTTCCATAGGGAACTAATCCTAATTTAATCAATGCCTGGAACCCATTACAAATACCGCAGATCAGACCGTCACGGTTATCCAATAGGTCATGAACGCCATTTTTAATAGCAGCATTGCGGAAGAAAGCGGTTATGAATTTGCCGGAACCGTCGGGCTCATCGCCGCCGGAAAAACCGCCGGGGATAAAGATCATCTGTGCAGTTTCAAGCTCTTTAGCAAACTTTTCAACACTTTGCTGAATTCCGGAAGCAGAGAGGTTGTTGATAACGATAATATGGGGATCAGCACCGGCATCACGCATCGCTTTAGCACTATCGAATTCGCAGTTTGTGCCGGGGAAGGCGGGGATCAAAACTTTAGGTTTGGCAACCTTGATGGCAGGCGCAATCCGTTCACTTGCTCGATAGGAAAAGTTTTCCATAGGCGTTTTGCGATCAGGGATGTTGCAACTGAATACGCTTTCTAACTTATCTTCATAGATACCCAAAAGTTCCTTCAGGCAAAGTTTTTCGTCGCCCTTGCAGATTGCTTTATGGTCGGTTACGAAACCAATCAACCTAGCGCCTTCAATTTCTTCGCTAGCCTCTACTAAGAAGGAAGCATAATTATAGCCAAAGATTTCTTGGGCGGTCAAGGAATCTTCAAATGTGAATCCGTATCCGTTACCAAATGCCATCTTCATAACAGCCTCGCCAACACCGCCCATTCCGGGAGTGTAGCAAGCAACAACCTTGCCGGCACGCATCAAGGCGGTAACCTTTTCGAATACCTTCAGCAGAGATTCGGTTTTCGGCAGGCGATTTTCGTCGAACTCCGGTGTAATCAAATAAACTTTATTGCCGGCACATTTAAATTCAGGTGTTACGATATCTTGAACCTTTTCCGTGGTAACAGCAAAGGAAACCAGAGTGGGAGGCACATCCAGATCTTCGAAACTACCGCTCATAGAGTCTTTGCCGCCGATGGAACCGATCTGCAGTTCCTTTTGGGCTTTGAAGGCACCCAACAGAGCAGCCATTGGCTTACCCCAGCGTTTAGCATCTTTACCAAGGCGTTCAAAGTATTCCTGGAAGGTGAGATAAACATCTTCGAATTTGGCGCCGGTAGCAATCAGTTTACAAACGGATTCAACAACCGCTAAGTAAGCACCATGATAGGGGCTGCTCTCGGTTAAATAGGGATTATAGCCCCAAGCCATCAGCGAGCAATCATCGGTGTGCTTCTTTTCGACCGAGATCTTTTGAACCATTGCTTGAATGGGCGTTAACTGATGTTTTCCGCCGAAGGGCATCAGTACAGTGCCGGCCCCGATGGTGGAGTCAAATCGTTCTGAAAGCCCTCTTTTAGAGCAAATATTCAGATCAGCGGCCATTTCTTTCATATTATCGGTAAAGGAGCCGGTTATCACTTTTTCTTTTAATGCGGGCGCAGCAACGTTAACGGTAATATGCTTATCAGCACCGTTAGAATTTAAAAATTCACGACTGATATCTACAATTTTTTTGCCGTTCCAATGCATCACCAACCGGGCTTCTTCCTGAACCACAGCAACCGGGCAGGCTTGCAGGTTTTCTTCTGCAGCCAGTTCCAAGAAACGTTCTTTATTCTCGGCTTCAATCACTACTGCCATTCTTTCTTGAGATTCACTAATGGCCAGTTCGGTTCCATCCAGACCTTCATATTTTTTGGGGACGGCGTTCAGATCAATCACTAAGCCATCAGCCAGTTCGCCGATTGCAACCGAAACACCGCCGGCACCGAAGTCATTGCAGCGTTTAATCATTTTTGTCACTTCAGGATTGCGGAACATTCTTTGAAGTTTCCGCTCTTCCGGAGCGTTTCCTTTTTGAACTTCCGCACCGCAGGTTTCCAGAGATTTAGAAGTGTGGGATTTTGAGGAGCCTGTGGCACCGCCGCAACCGTCTCTGCCGGTC
>JAZNEH010000184.1:0-1955 GCA_045588515.1 Eubacteriales bacterium | reverse complement strand
ATTGGCAATGGATGTAGAAAGAGGTATCCGTTCTGAAGATATAATTGAGCGAAGCATAGCAAGAATACCGATGTATCAAGCACTCAATACCATTAAAATTGATACCAACGCCAAAACCGTGGCTATGATTGCCAATGAGATTAAGCAGTTGTAATACTGACAAATTCCAATTTATCGAATAGATGATATTTGTTTAGAAAAGGGTTTTAGGCTCTCCTGACAAGTGACATTTGGGCGCCTAAATGTCCTGCTTGTTACGGTATAAGACAAAATTAAAGGAAGCACAAAAACTTCGTGCTTCCTTTTTTTACTGTCCTTTAGTGCATAGCCCTTATGGTTGTCTGTTTTTTTATTTGTATATTATTACACCATTTAAATGAACTCATCTTACATCTTTTACCAATAAAATGGGCGGAAATTGTATTTTTTTTAATATGCTTGTGCAATGTTAACAAATTATTTTATAAAAAACTGTTGAAAAAGATATGATGATGTTGTAAAATAATAAATAACAATATAGTTAAATTGCATATAGGAGGATCTGGATAAATGTCCAATCGTTTTTTTCAAAGTGTTGTTTATCAATTGAAGGATGGTATTGATCGAACTGTTGGGGTCATTGATGAGAATGGAACTGTTATTTCCTGCAGCGATCTAATTAAGATTGGTGAAGTTCATGAAAACGTGATTTCTTCAATTTCTGCAACAATGGAGAGTGTTGTTGAGGACGGTTATACTTATAAGCCCCTGAATTCTCGTTCCGGCTTGGAATATGTTGCGTTTGTTGAAGGCACTGACGAACTGGCTGCAAAATATATTAACTTAATTACAATTTCTCTCACCAACACAAAGCAGTATTATGACGAGAAATTCGATAAAAATAACTTTATTAAAAATGTTATTTTGGATAATATTTTGCCTGGTGATATTTTCATTAAAGCAAAAGAATTGCGTTTTGAAGTGGAAGCATATCGCGTTGCCATTCTAATTCGTCTTTCCGATAAGAGCGATGTTTCTGCTTATGATATTCTGCAGGGCCTGTTCCCGGATCGCCAGAAAGATTTTATTATTAATATCAACGAAACCGATCTAGTACTGGTGAAAGAAGTGAAGAGTTTCAATGATAATAAGGATCTTGAAAAGTTGGCCAAGAGTATCATTGATATTGTGAGCAGCGATCTATACATCAAATCCTATGTTGGCATTGGCACGATTGTTGACAATATTCGTGACTTGCCTCGCTCTTTCAACGAAGCGCAGATCGCTTTAGAAGTAGGTAAGGTGTTTGATACTGAAAAGTTTATTATGACTTATGATAATCTGGGGATTGGCCGGCTGATTTATCAATTGCCTACTACTTTGTGTGAGATGTTTCTTTCTGAAGTGTTTAAGAAAGGATCCATTGAATCTTTGGATTATGAAACTTTATTTACCATTCAGAAATTCTTTGAAAACAACTTAAATGTTTCTGAAACGTCCCGGAAACTGTTTGTTCATAGAAACACTTTGGTTTATCGTTTGGAAAAAATTCGCAAATTAACCGGATTGGATCTCCGCCGTTTTGATCACGCAATTGTTTTTAAGGTTGCGTTGATGGTAAAGCGGTATCTGACTGCCAATCCCACTAAGTTTTAATTGGGAGTTTATATGATTCTTTTTAACGATGTTTACAAAAGTTACCCGAACGGAACTAATGCGCTGAACGGCGCAACGTTTTCGATTGATGACGGCGAATTTGTGTTTATGGTTGGCCCCAGCGGCGCCGGTAAAAGCACGGTTATAAAATTGTTGATGCACGAAGAAAAACCCACCGGCGGAAATGTTCGGGTGGGGGATTTCGATGTGAATAAAATGCGCCAATCGAAGGTCCCGATGCTGCGTAGAAGTATGGGAGTTGTTTTTCAGGACTTTCGTTTGATCGATACCCTTACGGTCTATGATAATGTTGCATTTGC
>JAZNEH010000183.1:0-2439 GCA_045588515.1 Eubacteriales bacterium | reverse complement strand
CCAGATCATCCCCGGCATCCTTTCGGGCTTCTTGATGGCCCTCACCCTTTCAGTGGATGATTTTATCATCACCTTCTTCCTGCGGGGCATCGAGGTTGAAACCCTAGCCACCATTATCTATACTAACACCAAAACCCGCATCAATCTTTCTATGAACGCCCTTTGCGGGGTGATGGTTGTGGTGGTGTTGATCGTGTTGATTTTGGCGAACCTGCCCTCCAAGAACGAGAAAAAAGCAAAGGAGGAGCGATAAATGGCAAAACGATTATCTGCAATTGCTTTGATCCTGGTTCTCCTGTTGCTGGCTTGCGGTTGCCAAAAGGGCGAAAGCGGCAACGTGCTCTATGTTTATAACTGGGGCGAATATATGGATGAATCCATCAACGAGCAGTTCGAGGCGGAAACCGGCATCAAGGTGGTTTACAAAGTTTATGATAACAATGAATCGATGTATGCGGTTTTGAAAAACTCCCCCGGCGTTTACGACGTGGTGTTCCCATCCGATTATATGGTGGGGCGGCTCATCAGCGAAGGGATGCTGGAAGAAATCAATTTTGAAAACGTTCCTAATTTTAAATATATTATGGAAAGTTTCAAAAATCTGGAATATGATCCTGAAAACCGCTATTCCGTTCCCTATACTTGGGGAACGGTGGGCCTGCTTTATAATACGCAGTATGTGAAAACTACGCCCACCAGTTGGGATGCCCTTTGGGATCCCGCATATCGGGGCAAGAGCCTGATGTATAATAACTCCCGGGACACCTTGGGAATTGCGCTTTTGCGATTGGGATACTCTTTGAATACCACCGATAAAGACCAACTCCAGGCTGCCTGCGATGAACTGATCCGGCAAAAGAAGGATCTTCTGGCCTATGTTTCCGATGATATTTTCAGTTTTATGGAAAGCGGCTTTGCGGCGATCTGCCCGGTTTATAGCGGCGATGCCATCACTATGATCGAAGAAAACCCGGATCTGGCCTATGTGGTGCCGGAAGAGGGCACCAATCGGTTTGTGGATTGCGCCTGTATTGTGAAGGATGCGCCCAATAAGGAAAATGCCGAAAAATATCTGGATTTTCTCTGCCGGCAGGATATCGCCGAATTGAATCGGGATTTCACCTGCTATTCCACCCCCCAGCAACAGGTGAAAGACGCTTTGCCGGATGAGATCAAAAACGATAAGATCGCCTATCCGGATGAGGAGATCATCGCAAAAACCGAGGTTTATACCAACCTGCCTCAGGATATTCTGGTTTATTATAACGATCTTTGGAACAAATTGAAAAATGCTTAAAATGCAAGGGGAGGACCTTTTGAAAAAGGTCCTCCCTGTTTTTTATTCTATATAAAATCGGTCGGCTTGCCACTTAAGCGGATTTTGATCCATATAAGCGGCAATTTTCAAATAATCCGCCTCATCACGAATGATATGATCATAAAAAGACCGTTGGAAAATCCGTTCGCCAATTTCCTTGGTAACCAGAGTTTTAAAAGAACGTACCAATTGCGAAACAGAGGCTGTAGGGGACGATGCCCACATCGTCCCGCCTTCAATACGAATTATTATGTGTATATGATTTGGCATAATCACATATCGGTCAATGCCGGGAATGGAACGAATATATTTTTCTGCAATTTTGCCATATTCCAACGGGACGATGTGGGCATCGTCCCCTACAATGGTGCTCAATAAACTTTTGCGCTCTTTCGTGCAGATCGTTATAAAATAGGCGCCCGGAGCGTTATAATCATATTCTGCCATACGCAGTTTTTTTCGTTTTAACATTTTTAGTCCTTAATCCAAAAAATCTTCATCTATGTCCGTGGGGAAGTTTTCCGTTTCTTTCAGTATCTCAGATAGGGAAAGTTGGTGTAGCCGGGTTTGTTTGGCTCGATAGACCCGGATCGGTTTGCCCAGTTCCCGACACTTTTGGATCACAAAGGCGGTGCCGCGGCTTTGCCCATCCCAAAAGGCCAGAACCAGATCCGCATAGTCGATAATCAGGCAATTTCTTCTGATGGGTGCACTGCGGCCATAGCGCTCATACTCCGGCAAAAATTCCGTAATTTTCAAACCGTGGGTTTTAGCATATTCCCGGGCGCAGGTATCCACTCCACGGGCTCCGCCGGACACCAATTCTTCTGTATCTTCCGGCAAAAAACGCCCTAAATCTTCCACCCAGAGTTCCCGGGAGCCAACCACTGCAACTTTCATTTGCTCACCTCTTACATTAAGCTATAATCATTATACCGAAAACGAACATCAATTGCAAATATTTTAAATAGCAATATAACGTTAAAAAAGACGAATAATGTTACTGATGCAGAAATGAGTGATTATTTGCTCTCCAAAGAGAACGCCACCATAAGTTCTGTTGCCAAACTGACCGCCGATGCCAGCGCAGATCCTTTACCATAATCAAGCATAAGAAATCC
>JAZNEH010000182.1:0-3129 GCA_045588515.1 Eubacteriales bacterium | reverse complement strand
CTTTTTTTGTTTTTTGGTTCAAATTCAGAAATATTCAAACCTTTAATAAGATTTGTTTGGAAAGATTCTTCCAAAGATGGATGGTCCATTCGATATATTTGCATAAATTTCTCCAATGTTTTTTCTTATATTATATATTATTTTTATTTAAAAGTAAATAATAATCCAAGAATCGACCATACTAATAGTAAACAAGGAAAGGAAGACAAAAAATGAAATACACAAAAACGATGGTGATATCAATGGCAGCAGGAGCAGCGATCGGAGTTGCCGCCGGTGTTTTTGCGCTAAAATCAAAACCCAAAAAATGTATGACAAAAACTGCCGGCAATGCTATTAAAGCAGTTGGAAACTTTGTTGAGCATATGAGTTTCTAAAAAAAAGGACCCCGAAACGATTGTTTCGGGGTCCTTCAAAAACGTTATGAAGAAAATTAACCAACGATACCGCTTCTTGCGATAGACTCGGTAAACTTTCTTTGCAGAATGATGAACATAATCAACAACGGTGAGATATAAAGGATAATACCTGCACGCAAAATCGGATACAAAGACAAAGCATCTGCACCACGATAAGCGCCACCATAACCAATCATATTCGCATGCATATTACCTAATGCACTTGGCAACGTTTCTATGTTCGGCATAAACATCGGAACAGTATAATAATCGTTCCAATACCAAACAAAACAGAATAAAAATACCGTTACAAATGCAGGCCCTGCATTGGGAACCAGAATCCGCAAGAATGTTTTCATAGCACCGCAGCCATCGATATAAGCAGCTTCTTCCAATTCCTTGGGGAATCCGGAGAAGAACTGACGGTATACGAAAATAAACAAACCACTCTTCAAACCGGAAGCAAACAGTGCCGGTAAAATAAAGGACCAAAGAGAGTCTGTAAGATCCAGATATGGTTCATGGATCCATCCGAAAGAATGCATTGCGGTTGCAACGTATAAAGGATCAAACTGACGAAAACTGGTATACATAGGAACCATAATGGTTGAGGGCGGAACAATGATGGTTAAAAGAACCAGGAAAAACAGCACGCCCTTTCCACGGAACTTAAAACGAGCAAAACCGTAACCAGCCAATGCACAGGAGCAAACCTGCAAAATGGTGGGCCACAAGGCAATGTTCACGGTATTCTTTAAGATCTCAGGGAATTTCAGAACTTCCCAGGCATCTTTGAAGTTTTCTAAAGTGAAATGCTTCGGAATGTAAATGATCGTTGTGTCATACATATCGTTAACAGAACGAACTGCCTGAGATAAACTATAGATCAGAGGATAAAGAATAATATATGAAAGGCCGATTAGAATCAGAGCAATTGCTAAATTTGCAATAAATTTCGCAAAAACATATCCCCACATTCTGGTATCAGCACTTTTACGGTTTTTGCCAAATTGATGTTGAAAAGCTTTAATAATACGCATTCTATTCTCCTCCTTTCTTAATCAGAATTCTTAGTTAGGATCTTATAGACCAGGAATACCACTGCCAAGATGGCAAAGATAATAGCGAAGAACGACCACGATGCGGCAGCTGCACCACCAAAGTTAAAGGAATCGTTGATAAAGGAGTCAATCTGATGCAAAACCTGGTTATCCGTATCGCTAAAGGTATCAACGATCGTATAAACAATGTTTACCAAGATAATGGGTGCCACATTCGGGAAAGTAATTAACCAGAATGTTTCCCAAGCGGTTGCACCTTCCACATCACTAGCTTCATAAAGCGAGGGAGAAATCCCCTGCAAAGCAGCAAGGAAAAGCAAGATTTGAATACCAGAATCCCAAACCACATCAAAGATACGGTCTGCAACCATTGTCATATACTCTGTTAAAGTTGCATTCAAGCCCAAACTAGACAAGAATTCAGTAGCATTGGCAACTTCGAACAATACGCCGTTATTTACTTCACCTTCCAGAACTGCATTCGCATCGGACTGGGCATTAAAGGTTGTCATAACAACGCCAGTAGTAACAATAACAGGCAGGAAGAAGATGGCACGAACAAGGCTGCGGCCAACAAACTTCCGGTTAATCAAAACTGCAACGAACAAACTGAAGATCAAAACGATCGGTACATTCACCAAAAGATCAGTAAACGTACTAATCAAACCTTTTAAGAAGGCGGCGCCACCAGTAAGCAATTCTTTATAGTTCTCTAAACCGGCCCAAGTGCAGGCATAGCCTTCAAACACCGCTACCTTAGAGAAAGAATATCTTAAAGACTGGAAGCAAGGAACAGCAAAGAACAGCATAAACCCGATGAACCAAGGCAACACAAACATAAAGCCAGTGAAAGCCTGTTTAGACTCATAGGAGATAGAATGTTTACGCTTAGAAGGAGCTTTTTCTTTCTTTGCCTTTTTAACAGGAACTGCCACAGCCGCAACATCTTCAGAAGATTCCGTTTCTACAAATGCCACTTCCACATCCAAGTTCTCGGCATTTTCTTCACTAGCAGCCATTTCTTCTGCATCAGCAATGAATTTTTCCTTCACGCTATCCAGTTGCTCAGGAGAGAGTTTAGCCACTTGAGCAACCACTTTTGCCTGTTGTTCAAGGCTTAATTTCTTTGCGGCAGCTTCTTCTGCCAGTTTCTTTTCAACAGCTTCAGCGGCAGCCTTAATAACAACTTCGTCCGACTCCGCCTTCGCTTGCTTAGCGGCACGAAGAGCAGCAATCTGCTCAGGTGTCATTCGAGCAAGGCGTTCACGAGCAATCTCTTTAGCACGCTCGGGATTCTGCTTATCAAGGATAGCAGCCATACGCTTATTAAATTCCTGCTTGGATTCAGTAGGTTCTACAACCACCTCAACGGGTTCAGAAGTTTCAACTTGAGCTTCCAAAATTTCATTATTCATTTCTTCGTTTTGTTTGCTCATGCGTTTGCACCTCCTACCACAGTAAAGTTACGTGCCGGAACGGCAACACCGTTCACATTAGCATCGCTGGTACCATAGTTTACGTACACCCGAGCACCATTACTAAAGGTTGTTACCTTCAAAGTATCAGACACGATTTCATAGTTGGTAATTAAACTATTTCCAACTGCATCATATACCGGTTTCAATTTATTATAGTTTGCAACCATATCATCATAATGATCATCCAATGCG
>JAZNEH010000181.1:0-2402 GCA_045588515.1 Eubacteriales bacterium | reverse complement strand
AGTTGTATTCGGTGTGGTAGTTGCGTGAATGCTTGCCCAATGTACCTAGTTCCTAGTTACATTGCGCAGTATGTGAAGTCTGGCGATTTTGATAAACTGGTGAGTCTACATGCCGGCGATTGTATTGAGTGCGGTTGTTGTTCATTTACCTGCCCTGCCAAAATTCCATTAATTCAGTATATAAGAATCGGCAAGCAAAAAGTAAATGAAATGCAAAAGAATCGAGAAGGGAGAAGATAAAATGAATAAATTTATTGTTTCGTCTTCGCCTCATTCTAAAGACCACCGCAATATCAGTTCTATTATGGGATGCGTTTTGATCGCATTAACGCCAGCCGCTGCCGGTGCGATTATTTATTTTAAGTGGAAAGCATTTTTGATAATGCTTATCAGCGTTTTATCCTGTGTTCTTTTTGAGTATATTTTCAATCTTTTGGCAAAAAGAAAACAAACCGTTTATGATTGTTCAGCCATTGTGACGGGATTGTTGTTGGCGTTTAATTTGCCGGTCACAGTTCCGTTGTGGTTGCCGCCAATTGGTGCATTGTTCTCAATTTTCGTGGTAAAAATGCTGTTTGGCGGATTGGGAAAGAATTTGTTTAATCCAGCTTTAGCTGGCCGGATTTTTCTGATGCTTTCCTTTGCTCCCTATATGAGCGGACAGTGGACAAGGCCTTTTGACGGCGTTAGTACTGCTACGCCGCTTTCATATTTAAAAAACGCTTCTGGCGAATTGGTAACTATCACCAACAAATTTACAGTCGCTGATTGTGCATTGGGAAATATCGGCGGTTGCTTGGGCGAAACCAGTGCGTTATTGCTTTTAATCGGCGGTGTATATCTCTTATATAAAAAGGTGATTACTTGGCATATTCCGGTTTCTTTTATCGGAACGGTTGCACTCATTACCTTAATACTCCCACGGTTTGATGACATAACCGCTTATCAGTATATGCAATATCATATTTTCAGCGGTGGTTTATTCTTGGGCGCATTTTTTATGGCGACCGATTACTCCACCAGCCCGATTACTCCGGTAGGAAGGATTATTTACGGGATTGGTTGCGGTTTATTGACGGTTTTCATCCGTTATTTCGGGGGCTATCCGGAAGGTGTTTCCTTTGCAATTATTCTTATGAATTGTTTTGCAACCTATCTGGATCATAAAACAATTCCCAATGTGTTTGGAGGTGTACGGCGTGGGCTTTGGAAACAAAAAGCAAAGAAATGAACTGATTCGGCTTTCCGTCACGCTGTTTTTGATCGCATCAATCGTTGCAATTTTATTGGCGGTTGCCAACTATTTCACTTCTCCGATTATTGCGAAAAAAGCCGAAGAACGGATCAATCAATCGCTTGCAACTCTGTTTATAGATGCAGATCATTTTGAACTGATAAAAACAACCGTAGAGGAAGTAACGCTTTTAAATGACGTTGTTCCCATCCAAGCCGTTTATGCTGCCAAGAGTTTCGAAAATGAAACCTTGGGATATTGTATCCAGGTAACGCCACAGGGTTATTCGGATGTTATTGATATGGTTGTTGCTTGCAATCAGGATGATATCGTTACCGGCGTTGAAATTCTTTCCATTAACGATACGCCCGGTGTTGGGCAAAAAGTTCAAAATGATCTAGATTTTCAGAAAAGTGTTTTGGGAATTAATAATGTGGTGAATCCGGTTCAATCAGCTCCTTCTTCCAAGCGGGAAATTCAAGTGATTGCCGGGGCAACGGTTTCATCGAAAGCGTATATCAACGGTGTTAATGCGGCGATCGAAGTGGCGCAAGGGTTGGAATAGGGGGGCTGCTGATGAAAATAAAAGAAATATTTAAATCCGGCATCCTTACGGAGAACCCGGTTTTTATTCAATTGTTGGGGATGTGCCCCACTTTGGCAACCAGCACTTCGTTAATCAATGCTATTGGTATGGGGTTGTCTGCCACTTTTGTATTGGTATGTTCCAATGCTTTAATCTCTCTTCTGCGTAATTTTATTCCGCAAAAAATTCGGATTGCTTCCTATATCGTGATTATAGCCGGATTTGTAACCTTAGTTGATATGTTACTTGAGGCATATTTTAATTCTGTTTATAATGCGTTGGGAGTATTTATCCCGTTGATCGTTGTGAACTGTATCATTTTAGCCAGAGCGGAAAGCTTTGCTTCCAAAAATCGGGTATTGCCTAGTATTTTAGATGGCCTTGCAATGGGCCTTGGTTTTACGTTAGCGCTTTGCGTTTTGGGAACTATTCGTGAAATATTGGGAAGCGGAACGATTTTAGGCATTAAGATTTTCGGTGGCGTTGCGCCATTAAGCATTATGGCATTGCCAGCCGGTGGCTTTTTATCGCTCGGGTTCCTGATTGCACTTGTTCAGCATCTCTCCAAACAGAAGAAGGGGG
>JAZNEH010000180.1:0-7024 GCA_045588515.1 Eubacteriales bacterium | reverse complement strand
GACATCAAGGTCAACGCCATCACAACTGCAAGAAGAGCAGCAGCGATTCTCTTCATTCTTATCATTCTTACAACCTCCTGATAAACTATCTACCAGCGATTTGGGCATACTCACCGATAATATGTTAATGTTATTATATTTTAACTCCGCAAAAAAGTCAATATTGATGTCCGGGTTTTTAAAAATATTTTAATTCGTGGAAAGAATTTTGGTTAAAACGCCCAAAACATTTTTTATTTTTTTGTTGAAGATTACTCTTCCCGGCCGAAACTACATATAATATAAACGCCTTTTTCAGGAAATAATAATGGCAAAGAATTTTTTTGAAAGGAAAAATGTTATGTGCGGAATAATTGGATATACCGGCCCACGCAATACAGTGAAAGTTCTGCTGAACGGGCTGAAAAAATTAGAATACCGGGGTTATGATTCCGCCGGAATCGGGTTAGCCGATCCGAAAGGAGTTGCCGTTTATAAAAATAAAGGGAAAGTTCAGAATCTGGCAGATCAACTTGCCTCTGTTTCCGGCGCATTATCCAATGCGGGCATCGGGCATACCCGCTGGGCCACCCACGGAGAGCCCAGTGATCGGAATGCCCACCCTCACCGGGGCGAAAAAGTGGTGCTGGTGCATAACGGAATTATTGAAAATTATCGAGAGATCAAAGAAGAGTTGGCGGAAAGAAACGTCCGGCCGCAAGGCGAAACTGACACAGAGATCGCCGCCCTCTATCTGGACCAATGCTATCAAGGGGATCCTATCAAAGCCATTCGGCAAGCCACCGAGCGGTTCATCGGTTCCTTTGCATTGGGGATCCTTTTCACCGATCAACCGGGAAAAATTTATGCCATCCGTCGGGATAGTCCCTTGATTATCGGGCAAGGCACCGGAGAAAACTTTATTGCATCGGATATCCCCGCCATTTTGGAATATACCCGGGATTATTATTTACCCAACGAAGGAGAATTGGCAGTTTTAACTGCCGAATCAGTGCAGTTTTTCGCTTTAGATGGATCCCCTATCGAAAAGGAACTGCAAACTGCCCATTGGGATGAGCAAAGCGCCCAGAAGGGCGGCTATCCCCATTTTATGGCAAAAGAGATCCACGAACAGCCCAAAGCCGTTCAGGAAACTTTAAATCAATACTTGAAAGGCGGCGAACTTTTTGCAACAGCCCGCCTGCCGGAGGCACCGAAGGGGCGGATCTATATTGTGGGATGCGGCTCTGCCTTCCACGCCGGGCTTTTGGGCAAAGAAATTCTGGAACACTATGCTAAACTTCCCGTTTCCGTTGAGATTGCCAGTGAATTCCGTTATCGGGATCCCCTGATCGGACCAAAGGATCTGATGATCGTGATCTCCCAATCCGGGGAAACCGCCGATTCCATGGCCGCCCTGCGGCTGGCGAAGGAAAAAGGGGTGCCCACGTTGGGAATTGTGAACGTTCTGGGCAGTTCCTTGGCCCGAGAGGCGGATTTCATTCTGTATACCGCCGCCGGGCCGGAGATCAGCGTTGCTACCACCAAAGCCTATACCTGCCAAGTATTAATTCTTTATCTTCTGGCCTTATATTTCAGCAAAATACCCGAAAAAGAGCGGCGCATCCTAGAATTGGAGCGATTGCCCGGGCTTATTTTCGAAACCTTAAAGCAAGAACCCGCCTGCAAGGCTTTAGCCTTGGAAATTCATCAAGCGGAACATCTCTTTTTCATTGGGCGAGGGCCGGACTACGCCATCAGTTGCGAAGCTTCACTAAAACTGAAAGAGATTTCCTATCTGCATAGCGAAGCCTATGCGGCCGGCGAACTGAAACACGGCACCATTTCCCTGATCGAAGAAGGAACGCCGGTGGTGGCAATGCTGACCCATCGAAAACTGCTGAGCAAAACCGCCGGAAACATCCGGGAAGTGCAATCCCGGGGTGCGCAGGTATTATGCATCACCCATAAGGAAGTGAATATTGCCGATTTCGGCCATCATAAATTAGAATTGCCGGAATGTTCCGATTTTCTGGCCCCCATCGCCGGCGTGATCCTCACCCAGATGCTGGCCTATCACGTAGCGGTGGCCCGGGGGAACGATGTGGATCAACCCCGAAATTTAGCGAAAAGTGTAACGGTTGAATAGGAGAATATGATATGAGAAGATATTTTGGAACAGACGGCATCCGAGGGATTGTAAATAAAGCCCTACCCCCGGATCTGGCCTTTCGTTGCGGAGCCGCCTGCGGCTATTTATTAAAAAAAGAACAGTCCAACTGCAAAGTGATCATTGGCAGCGACACCCGGGCATCAAAAGATATGTTATTAGGCGGATTGGTGGCCGGATTCACCTACTCCGGCGTTAATGTGGAGCATATCGGCGTTTTGCCAACCCCTGCACTGGCTTTTCTGATCGATCGGATGGGTGCTCAGGCCGGAGTGATGATCAGCGCTTCCCATAATCCCTTTTATTATAATGGATTGAAAATTCTGGCTCGGGGCGGCATTAAACTGCCGGATGAAAAGGAAGAAGAAGTGGAGAGCCTGATGGATCCCTTCACCCTGCCACCCGCAGAGCGGCCGGGAAGTTTTAGTTATAATCTGAAGGCAAAAGATTTTTACTGCGAACATATCAAGCAGGCCTGCGAGCAAGATCTAAGCGATTATCGGCTGGTTCTGGATTGCGCCAATGGCGCCGCATCCCAAACCGCCCGCCGTATCTTCGGCGATCTGAATATGGACGCAGAAATTTTCCACGATCACCCCAACGGCACCAATATCAATGAAGGTTGCGGCTCTATGCATCTGGAAGAACTGGGCCGGCTGGTTTTGGATAAAGGGGCTGATATCGGCTTTGCCTTCGATGGGGATGCCGACCGCTGCCTGGCCTGTGACAGTAAGGGCAGGCCCATCGACGGCGATAAAATTATGGCGGTGATTGCGTTGTTTTTAAAGAGCCAGAACCGCTTGAAACGGGATTGTCTGGTTGCCACGGTAATGTCGAACTTAGGGCTGACACACCGTATGAACCGGGAAGGGATCAACGTGCCCACAACGAAAGTGGGCGATCGCTACGTGCTGGAAGAGATGATGGAACAAGATTATATGCTGGGCGGCGAAAGCAGCGGCCATATCATCTTCCGTGAAAAAGCCACCACCGGCGACGGCCAACTGACCGCCATTATGTTGCTTTGCGCTATGAAAGCGATGCATATGAATAGCGAAGAGGTTTATGAAATCTTCAGCCCTTATCCGCAAGCCCAGATCAATGTGTTGGCCGACGACCTGCAAAAGCGTAAACTGATGGCCGATGAGATCTTTTTGCGGGATGTGAAAAAGGCCGAAGAAGCCTTTGCCGGCCACGGCCGGATCTTGGTGCGCCCCTCCGGCACAGAACCTTATATCCGCATTCTGGTGGAAGGCCCGGAAAAAGAATGGGTGGAGTCCACCGCCAAAGCATTGGAAGACTCCACCGCTATCCGATTATCACAACTGTTTTAACGTTGGGGCCGGCCCCAAACCCCGCCAAAGAACCTTTTTGAAAAAGGGTTCTTTGGAAACTCCAAAACTTTCAAATTGAACATTTTAAAGGGGGAGCCTTTTTCAAAAGGTTCCCCCTTTACGGATGGTGATGTTTTCTTGCTTTTCCGTAGCCACAGCGCAAATGCAGGATTCAACCCGAAACGTTTGAACCGTTGCTTTTTCTTCCCCTGCCCGGGCTTCGTAAAGATCTGTTGCCATCTGTTTTACCCGGGTGGAGCGCAGCTGCGCCACGCCCTTGCCGGTATATTTTACAAAGCTTTCTTTAATAACCCAGAGAGCGAGAGGGTCGATCCCCTCCTCCCCGGGCAGAACGAAGCCCAGATGCTTCAGTTCCCGGGGTTCTTCCATATCAAAGCCGATCTCCTGCTCCGCAATCGCCACCCCGGCCCAATGGCGGGTGTGGGAAATATTGAACTTTTCGGCAATATTCACGCCCTGCGGTTTTCCCCCGGGGTCTTTTTGGATTTTCACCGGTTTTCCACAGGCTTGTTCCAAAAGATGCAACGCCGCAGAATGTTCTTCCCCCGCCGGAAAGCCGGTGGTCAGATATACCCGGATCATCGGTTTTTATAGGGCACCTGGGCGGAGGGAACCACTTGGGCCGCAGGATCCGTGTGGCAGGCCTGATCGTCGAAAAAGATATGAGCGCCAAACGCCTTCAGAACGTCCGTTTTAGGCACTCCGCCCATAAAGAAGGCCTCATCAATTCGCACATCCCATGCCCGCAGCGTGCGGATCACCCGCTCATGGGCGGGCGCATCCCGGGCGGTGACCAGGGCGGTACGGATAGGGCTACTATCGGCAGGATATTCCTGTTGCAGGCTTGAAATAGTCTTTAAAAATTTAGCAAAAGGCCCTTCCGGCAAGGGATTGCGGGCATTGAGTTCCTCATTCCGTTGGAAAGCATCGATCCCCTGTTCCTGATAGATCCGCTCCGATTCGTCAGAGAAAAGAACAGCATCCCCGTCGAAGGCAATGCGGATCTGATCCAATTCGCAGCCGGGCGCCGGAATATTCTGGGTATAAATCCGGGCGGCGGCCACACCGGCATCCACCGCCTGTTGCACATCCCCTTGATCGGCGGATAAAAACAGATCGGTTTGAAAGGCAGTCAGGTAAGGTGCTAAGCCCTTCCCGCCTGCCAAGGCGGCCCGGGTCACGTCCAGTCCGTAATATTTTAAGGAATTAAAAATGCGCAAACTGGTATCGGCACTATTCCGGCTCATAATGATAATTTCCGTTTTGCGGGGTTCGCCGGGCTTATTCAAAGCCAGCAACGCTTTTACCAACTGAAAAGCGGTGCCGGGCTGTAAGATCTCCAGTTCGTGTTCCTTTTGGTAGGTAGAATAGGCTTCCACCCCCTCTTGCTCATAGATCGCATTTTCTCGTTCTAAATCAAATAGCGCCCGGGAAGAAACCCCCACCACCAGGCATTGATCCAATTGCTTCATAATTACTCCTTAATACGGCCGATATAGCGGGTGAGCCAATCGGGGAAGTTCACCGTCATTCCGTCTGCCCCCGCATCGTAAACACCCTTCATATATTTAGACTGGGTCACGCCCCAGGCACGGACCCGAAGGCCCTTGCGGTGCCAATGATCCACTTTTTCAGCGGTCACTGCAGAAGCCAGCGGACAAATTTCGGAAGCATCGATAGCGATCAGTTTTTCAACGATATCATCGCCATCTTCTTTGGTTAAATAGCCCACCCGCAGTTCCGGCGCATAGGCCTTGATGGCGGCGATATAATCAAATTTAAAGGAGGTGACCACCATCTTGTTCACCAGATCGTATTTCCGGATCAGATCGGCCACGTCCTGCTCGCAACCCGCCACCTTCAGTTCAATAGCAAAGGTCAGATCCCGCCAACCGAATTTTTGCAAAAATTCTTCAAATAAAACGATCTTGTCTTCCAACCCTTCATGGCGAACCCGGAATTCCTGCAGTTCTTCGAAGGTATAATCGGCGATGACGCCCTCCTGCCCGGTTGCCCGAAGCAGGGTATCGTCGTGGAACAGCACCAACTTGCCGTCTTTGGTGCGCTGAACGTCTGTTTCAATGCCGTTAGCCCCCATAGAAATACCATTGTAGAAGGAAAGCAGGGTGTTTTCGGGGTTGTATTCGCTGGCGCCCCGGTGGGCATAGTTGACAAACTCCGTTTTATGCTCTTCCGCAAAAACCTCCATCAGCTTTTGCTCGCACTGATCCAAAAAGGCTAGGAATTGCTCGCCGTTATCCACAAAGGGATTGCTCTCGGCGGTGGCTAACTGCAGATACTTGCCGTAGGTATCGTTGTTCCAGGCATGGTTGCCCACCATCAGCTCCACCTTTTCACCCCGGAGCAGATCCAAGGTTTCAAAGAAATGGCGGCGTTGTTGATAGGAAAGCCCCCGGGGATCCAGATAGGATTTTTTCAACTGATTGGTGCCGGCCCCTCCGAACATTCCCGCCCGAACGGTCTTTCCATCTACTTCCATATCCCAAAAGAAGGAATAGGTGCCCATGGTGTGGCCGGGGGTATGCACACAACGGATGGACGTGTTCCCCAAGGTAACCACTTCCCCATCCTTGTAATAACGGGTGGGAGTAAAGCCCTTGATGTAACGCAGCTCTTCCTCTCCTAATAAAACCTGAGCATCGGCGTGGGCCAAAATCTTGGGGACGCCGTCAGAATGATCATAGTGCCCGTGGGAGAGTAAAATGTATTTCACATCCTTGGCATCAAATCCCAGAGTTTTCATATTTTCTAAAACAATGTCGCCGGTGTGCTCGTAGCCCACGTCGATCAAAATCAGCCCGTCGCCGGTGTCGATCAGGTGGGAAGAAGCCGGATAGGTACCCACAAAGTATAAGTTGCCGGCCATCTTGAAGGGGACCATCTCGGGTCTTTCGGGTTTTGTACGTGTTGCCATTTTTAAAAACCTCCGCATTTTTGCATAAATTTAATAGGAATCAGATATACTTTTACTATATAACATTATAGGATTCCCACACCCCATTTGCAAGTTTTTTTTAGAAAAAACTCTTTTTCAAAAAAGGCTTGACAAACCACCAAAAGATTGCTATACTATATAAGCACCAAACAGATATCGCGGGGTAGAGCAGTTGGTAGCTCGTCGGGCTCATAACCCGGAGGCCGGAGGTTCAAGTCCTCCCTCCGCAACCAACATTGCGAACCGAAAAAGATATCGGTTCGGAAAACCCAGAAGCCATAACGGTTTCTGGGTTTTTTCGTGCCATTTTTCAAGGTGCAATTCAAAAGATATCATTTCCCCCAAACGACCTTTGGGGAGGACTTGAACTAAATTCCTTGGCTTTTTTTGGGGGCGGATTTTGCGATTTTTTTCGCAGAGTCCGTCCTTTTTTGTTTGTACTCCCTTCTCTATGATAATTTTTGCGCAACACTCAAAAAAGTCTGATATTCTGTCAACAAACAGCTTGTGTCATAGAAACTGAACGGCAGGAAGTTTTTGCTTTCTGCCGTTATAATGTTTTAG